>CAIKAI010000001.1 GCA_903825325.1 Candidatus Shapirobacteria bacterium
GATAATCGCACTGATGTTACCAAAGCATAAAACACTCTTACAGATATGCAAAAATGACCTAAAAATGTTATTTTGCGGCATAATTTTCGGCATGGTTCAAATCAAGCTAACACCAGCTATTAATTAGCAGTATCATTTTAATGGATTTATAATATACCTTTCCCAATAAAAAGGCACATCCAAATGACAGGTAATACCAGTTTTTTTGCAAAGCAATTAAGTGGCTCTAAAAGAAAAGAAATAGCCATGCAAGCTCTGCGCCATGATCAAGAAATTACACAAATTGCCAAAACAAATCAAGTCAGCCGCAATTTTATTTATGCGCAAAAAAGCAAGGCTCTGCAAGGCATTGATACCATATTCGGAGCAGCTAAAGATAGTGACGTATTATTTTATTTGCCTATAACCAAAGGATGGATTGTTGGGTTTGTTTTATGTTTACTGCTGCACTGTCGTGGATGTTATAGAGGTATTGCTAAAACTTTAGATGATGCATTTGATATTAATATTTCAATTGCTACGATCCATAATATTGTGCAAACAGCTTCTAAAGCAGCTCAAATACAAAATACACAGCAAGATCTCAGCGGTATTGCTATCGCTTCGCATGATGAATTGTTTCACAATAATAAACCAATCTTAACCGGAGTCGACAATCGCAGCTTGTATTGCCATTTACTTTCCAAAGAAGATAAGCGCGATGGCGATACTTGGGCCATTAATCTATTGGATTTGCAAAAACAAAACTTTGATCCTGATCGAGTAATAGCTGATGATGGCAGTGGTTTGCATGCAGGACATGACATGGTGCTCAGTGATACACCATGCGACGCAGACCATTTTCATGTCATAAAAGATTTAGTAGAAATGCTCAGATATTTTAAAAATAAGCTTAAAAGCTCCATTACCCGACGCATTTATTTTGAAAATAAATTGTTATCAAAAAACCCAGATTCTTACGTTGAGCAGTTAAGTATGGCTAAGAAGGAAGAGGAAGAAATGCAGCATTTAGTGCTTAACATTAGCATACTTGTTAGCTGGATGTGGCACGATGTTTTAAATAAAGCCGGTGCAAATATTACCATCAGACAGGAATTATTTGATTTTATTTTGACAGAGCTTGAGTCTTTAGCAAGGCTTCATCCGCATCGCATTCAATCAGTATGTACAAAATTAAAAAACCAACGCGACTCATTATTAGCCTTCGTAAATGTATTAGAAGGCAAGTTCGTTGCCATTGCTGAACAGCACCAATGCTCACTTGCTATCGTTTGGGATATATGTAAATTGCAGCGCTGTGAATATTACAGCGATAACTACTTTATTCGTTCAGAACCTATTTTTTTGCAGTTAAGCGAAGAAACCTTTGAGGCAATAGAAGATGCTGTAATTAAAGCCTTAGATTCCACCGAATGCACCAGCTGCATGGTTGAAAACCTGAACAGCAGAGTGAGCCCGTATCTTTTTATACGTAAAATCTCAGATCAAAATCACCTAGACTTATTGAGGTTTTATTTTAATCATACGCCATTTCTGCGCAGCGGAAGAGCACGCCGCGTTAATAAAACTCCAGCAGAATTATTAACCGGAAAGGCTCATGCTAACTGGCTGGAATTACTCGGACATAGTAGATTTAAACAAGCCGCGTAACAGCAATTATAATCTTAAATATTATTCCAAATATTACCTAATTTTATCAAAAACTTTAGCCGGTATTTCTATACCAAGTGTTAGCTAAAATAGCCTGTTTTTGAACCATGCCGTTTTTGCGTGGACGCCAAGTATCTGGTATACTTTGGCCGGGCGGGCCGGTGGCAATATCAATCACTAGTGCTTTATGTCGCGAATTCCTTTCAATAAGCCGTTTATTGCCGGAAAAGAACTCTATTACATTGCGATGGCCGTCGCAAAAGGCAATATCGCCGGTGACGGCCATTTTACGCAGCAGTGTTCCCGCATGCTCGAAGAGACGTTCCACATCCATCGGATTCTCTTGACGCCGTCATGTACGTCCGGTTTGGAAATGGCGGCCATGTTATGCGATCTGGGACCGGGCGACGAAGTCATTGTGCCTTCGTTTACCTTCGTTTCCACAGTTAACGCCTTCGTGCGGTTGGGTGCCGTGCCGGTTTTTGTCGACA
>CAIKAI010000002.1 GCA_903825325.1 Candidatus Shapirobacteria bacterium
CAAAAAACCGCCATAAAAATATTTGCTATTTTTGGCATTTTCCCGTATCTTAGAAACTGAAGAAACAACCATATACGTGTTCCACCTGCTTTGCGAATATCGATATAGTTGTTTCTTTTTCGTTTTTTTCCATAAATTTTCAAGTCAACGACGACGAAAATTCATGGAAAAACACGATACCCGAGGCTTTAGCCGAGCGGTATTGTTTCCACATTTTTGCTCAAAGACACAATCCAGCGAGTCAGCCGCGGCTGACGAGTCGGATAAAATCCTCGCATCTTTTTAAAGTACCAGTCTCCCCCCTAATTTTGCCATCTCCTGAATCTGTTTTTTTGCCCAATTATCCTTCTTTTCTTTCCTAAACCAACCCTTAATTGTCTTCCACATCTTCTTTAGCATAATTAATCATAACTCAGTTTTATCTCTTGTCCATACCCTATAATTTTTTGATACCCTTTTTTATGTTAACCTATAAAAATACAAACATAGTTTTTTAGCTTCAAAATACCCACTTTCCCCCACTCATTCAGTCGCTGTGGAAAACTTTTGCTATAATACCCCCATGCCAAAATTATTCGCCGACATTGAGTCATATGGAAGAACAACCCAGTACCAAATGTATCCACAAGAGGTACAAAAAATACCGAATGTAACGGAAATAAACTGGAATCGAATTGGAATCACAATTCGTTTTAACCAACCAGTAACCAATACCGGACCAGCTAGAAATGAGATATTTATTAGGCCTGGCTCTCCTAAAATAGTGGAAATTCCTCCATATCACTACACCTTTACCGCTGTCGATGTGCGGAAGTAGCATCAAACCATACTTTAGAGTAACTTTATATATAAAATTACTCGAGTCGCTTTCTCCAATCTTGTCTCCTACTCTCAATTTCACCTTTCTTTCTTTCCCAAACCTCTCCCACTATTAAAGCTGATTCATTATCGCCAGCTTCCAAATACATCCCAGCTCTTTTTACACAGACTATTTCCAAATCTTTTAACTGTCTTTTAAAGATTTGATCTATCATCCCCAACCCAATATTTTTTATTATTTCCATAATTAAATCTACATATAATATCAACAATATATCAAAACTATTGACATCTACCAAATAAATTGTATACATATATACATATGAATATTTTTTTCACCTGTTCCTACACCGGCAAAGCCAAATACCAAAAGTATTATGATTTGATCATTAGTTCCATTAAAAAAACCGGCGTCTCCCTTAGCTCCCCTGAGCTTGATCTTTCCTTTCCTCTCCCGAATGTTGTTCCCCATTTTCAAAAAATTAAAGATGGCATTTTCAACTCCGATGCTGTTATTATGGATGTTTCCGACGAAGGTTTTCAGCTTGGCTTTGAAGCTGCCCAAGCCATTCAAAATAAAAAACATGTCTTAGTTCTATCTTTATTCCGCGACTTTAGCCAAAAAGTCGACAACCGCTATTTCCACGCCGCCAAATATTCTGAATTAAATATTGACGATATCATCACCGAGTTTATTAATAGCCTCCGACACCACGAAGATGATCAGCGTTTCAACTTTTTTCTTTCGGCCAAACAAGTCCAAACCCTCGATCACAATGCCACCAAACTCAATCTAACTAAATCAGATTACCTCCGTTCTTTAATCGACAAAAACTAGAACCCCCAGTTGATATATAATTAGATATGAATACAAATCAGGCTCCCGAAAAAACACCTATCGATATAATCAGATCTCAAGCTCAAATCAAAATGGTCGAAGCCTATGCTGCTGGGAAAAACCTTCCCTACCTTGAAGCCTTAAAACAAAGTGGAGCTTCCGAAGAAATTATTCAAAAAGAAGCCGCCGAACAAGCTCGAAGAGACGAACTTAAACAACAATTTTTTCCCAAACCATAGTCTCTCTAAATAAGATTCTTTAGTTCCCTTATACTATTTATATATACGGTACTTCGACCCACCCCCTTGGCTTCCTTTTCTCTCTTCTCCATCCCTCTCACTTTCTTCACTTCTCCCAACAAACTTACCTCTCCCACCAAAACCAATCCACTAGTTTGTCTCCCTTTTTCAAGGGGAGATGTCCCGCTTCGCGGGACAGAAGGGTTTAAAACCAAAGGTTTTTCTTTGTACGAACTCCACAACGCCCCCATAATTGCCAGATCAGACCCCGTATCATCTAGTCGAATCCCTCCTGTTACTGATACATAGACGTCTTGTTTGTACATTGGCATCCCCAACACTTTTTGAGCTACCGCCACCAGCAATCTTCCCCGATTATTATCTATTCCCGAAAATACTCGGGTTGGCATCGGTGCAAAACTTTCTGTCACCAAAGCTTGAATTTCTACCATCATCGGACGGGTCCCCTCCATCACTACTGTAATCGCACTCCCAATTTTTTCCTCATTCCCTGAAATTAAATTTATTTCATCCGACTTAATTTCCCTTAATCCTTTTTCCTCCATTTTGAAGACCCCTACTTCATCTGTCGGTCCAAACCGATTTTTTGATACCCGCAAAATTCGCAAGTCACCATTCTTTTCTCCCTCAAAATACAAAACCGTATCCACCATGTGCTCCAGCAATTTCGGTCCGGCAATGTCCCCTTCCTTGGTCACATGTCCCACAATAAAAACCGCTGACCCCGTTTTTTTTGCCAAACGAATTAATTCAAAAGCGGATGCCTTAATTTGATTAACACTCCCAATACCACTTGCCCGCCCAACTGCGTCAGCTGTTGGCGTGGTCATCGTCTGAATCGAGTCCACCACCACGATTTTGAACACATTATTTGTTCGCTCCATGACTTCGCCTATTTCTTCAATCGAATTAGTTTCCAAAACATCGAATCTTTCGGGCTTTAATCCCAATCGCCTTACCCTTAAGTTGATTTGTTCGGCCGATTCTTCCCCGGCCACGTATAAACCACCAATTTCTCCCACTAATTGCGTTAATAATGTACTTTTGCCGATCCCTGGTTCTCCGGCAAATAGCACTACCGATCCCCGCACAATTCCTTTACCCAAAACCCTATCAAATTCCGATATGTTCGACGAAAATATATTTATACTTTCCTCTTTTTTCTCCCCCAAACTACTCAAATTCTTCACCTCTTTTTTTTCAGTATTCCTTTTTGTAGATTGTAGTTTGAAGTTTGAAGATTTAATCTCTTTCAAACTATTCCACTCTCCACACGCCGTACACTGTCCTGCCCACTTTGAAAATTCATTCCCGCAACTATTGCACACAAACATCGTTTCCGCCGCTTTCTTCATTAGCTATTATAACCAATTAAAAAAAGAAATTGTCCCCCTGCCCTGTCAAGGGAAGGGGTTAGGGGGAAGGGTTTAAGCAAATTCGTCAATTCTATCGCCCCTAGTGAAGCCACTAAAAAATATCGCCCAAATTTAGGCAGTTATTTTTCTTGCCTCCAGATAATAGCGTTTCTCGTTAGCCTCTCCCATTGAAAAGGTCTTCCTTGGCAATGCACCGTCTTTTTCTACCGTCGCAAACAACTCTTCTTTTTTCATTCCCGGCAATAAAAATCCTATACCATGTTGTTCTTTAACCACTTTTTCCACCGCCTCCTCACCATGAATATAATCAATCTTTACTTCGGAATTTTCCATAATAAATTGATCAAGCAATATCTGTAAATTTCCCACTGCCAAATTACTCCCCATATTTTTAATTTTAATTTTTTCTTTTCCCTTCTCCGTCACCATCTCGATTTCAAAAGTTCCAGCAGTATCTTCAATGTATTTTTTTACTTCTTCGCTGTTAACTCGTAACTGTTGACTGTTAACTATTGTTCGGTGTATCGGTTCAAACTCCAGACCCTCATCGTGGACATTAACGATTTCCACCAATGCATATCTCACCGGGTGATTCAATAAATCTTCCTTCGGTCCGCCGTAGCTTTCAGCGAAGGCGACCCAGTACGCCTTTGCCGTCGCCAAACTATGATTCCCATCGCCCATGGCAAACAGCAACCCGTCCGAACTAACCAGTTTTGCCAAGTTATCCGCAATACTTTCCATTAATTCTTCGCTGACTACTTTTCGTCCTCGAATATGTCCTCCTTCCATCATCAGTTCAAAATCATAAATTCTGTCCAACTTCTCCAAGAATAATGGCTCGATAACTGTTTTTTGAGGATCATCAATTAACACCATAATATGTGGCAATTCGATCACTGCATTTTTACGAATTTCCAATCTCGGGGGAATTCTCGACTCCACCGTTCCCTCCGTCGCCCGAATTAACGTTTTACTACCTTTATGATAATCATATTTTTCCAAATCCAAAGCTAATACTAGACCTTTTCTTTTCTTATCTTTTACCTGCCTTTCCACTAGAACCATCCCCTCGAATTTTTCCTCAATGATTCCGTCCTTCAGATACTTATTCATCAAATAATTTATCTTTTGAATTCTATTTTTTTTATCTTCGTCCTCCAAATAGACTTCCGCTAAGGTAATTTTTGCCGTCGACGGTTCTACTCCCACCAATTCTTCCACTTTTTTCCAATATTCTCTGTCTGAGGTAAATTGGTCACAAGCCACCGTTGCCCATTTCGTCATATCTACCCCATTCTTGGGCAATAATATTTTTGGGACGCCCACTCCAACCTTCTCCAGTTTATCTTTTAGATTTTGATTCATACCTCTCCATTTTACTCCACGTTCTCGCCTGACGGTGGATTTGCCACGCTACTATAATGAACACTTAGTGTTTTTTTAACTTCTGTCACCACAGTTCTAACATTTGGAACTCCAATTTCTACGGGTTTTTGTTGACTTTGTAATTGCTCCCTTCTCTTCTGCGCTTCTTTTTTTGCTCTTTTTAAATCATTTTTGTCTCCACAACCTTCAATTAGTCCCATATTTAAAATTAAATATTAATTAACCCGATTATACTCTAATCAACTTCCTCTGGTCCAGGTTTCTCAGATTCTGGTAACTTTACCTCGATGTTGCTCGCCGGCGGTTGTCTTGTGCTGACTTTTTTACCCATTTCTTGCCCTTTTTCACGATAAATATTATTCCTCTTCGCCCCGCCATCATCAAGGCCGACAAAAAATTTTCGACTCATATCACCATCTACCCATGCCATATTTTCAGATTATAACATCAAAGTTGTGGTGTGCAAATCTCCTGATTCGGAGTTGCCTTCGAACCGAAACAGATCGTAAAATCCTGAGAACCTGCCGGTTTATTTAGCCTAAAAATAGTATTATCGGCTTTCATTTTATCCCAGAAACCCGGTTTTAATTCACCATCGCTCTCCAATTTTGCTGTCCAAGCTTCCGCTGCCAAATCATTAGTGACATACTTTTCTTCGACAGTTCCTCCCCAAGGCATCGTACCATTTTTTGCGTAATACACTGTCGCTGCCGACAAAATTTGCGCCGATTCGTTACGATACATCGTGTCTTTTGCTTTCGCTATCTGTCCTGACGGATTAATTGAGGCCAACATTGCTACCGACATTATCCCTAAAATTGCCAAAAATACTAAAGTTGTTGGCAAAGCCACCAATAATTTTATCCACCAGGGCCATTTCATCCACACCAACATTAATATTATTCCCACCGGATAGGCAAAAATCAATAACAATATAACTATCAGCGTTTTTGTATTTTCGCTTAATCCCTGGTTTACTTCTTTAGATATTTCTTGTTCCATTTACTATTTTAATACTTATCATTTGCCATTATTTGCAAGGCTGTCGGATAGGCTAAGTCCAACGCTCTTTTTATTGACCTTTGAACTGTCCGTCGTCCCACGCCTTCCTTTTCAGCAATAGAATCAAGAGTATCTCCTAAACCAAATGAATACACCCTAGATATAGTAACATTCCAATCCAAATTCCATGGATGCCACCCAGTTACACGTGCAACTACGTCACAAGTTCGAACTTTTTCATATAAATCTACTTCATTCATAGGCACATTATACACCAAAAACCCCGCCTTTCAACGGGGTTTTCTTAATCTTTTACCCAACCTTACTTATAAATCACATTCTTCTTGTCCATCGACACGATTCCCAAAGAGATCTTTCTCTTGGCGACATCGATACTTTCGATGTACACTTCCACCTTGTCCCCTTCTTTTAGGGTAACACCGGCCAGTTTAGAAATATGAATTAAGCCTTCGACTCCGGCTTCCAATCGAACTAATGCTCCAAACGAAGCTAGTCTGACGACTGTACCTTCCAACTCTTTATCTTTCGGATATTTTTCCTCGATTTTAGACCAAGGATCATCTGCCAATCTCTTGATCGAAAATTGCAATCTTCCTTCAGACTTATTGATCAATTTAACTTTAATTTTATCCTTGGCTTTGTAAAGTTCGCCCACATTTTCCACTTTCTCCCATGAGATTTCCGAAATATGCACCAACCCTTCCAAATTTAATCTTAAGTCACCGTGTTCCAACACAATGCGTACAAAAATGCCAAATGGCTCGACGCGCATTACTTCCGCCTCAAACACTTGGTCAATCTTCAGTGCTTCCATGGCATCAACTTCCTCGCCCACTTTTCCGGGTTCAGACACCAATCTTTCGGAAAATACCAAGCGATTTTTAGCCTGATCAACTTCCAACACTTTCACTTTAACTTTCTTGCCAATCATTTTATCAGGATCACCTTCGTATTTAGTGCCAATTTGTGATCCGGGAATAAATCCAAAAAAGCCAAATGGTGCTACCACTACTGCTCCACCCCGATTTAATTCCTTGGCAAATACAGTCATTTCGCCACCCACTCTTTCTTTTTCTTTGAAATAATTCCAACCATAACCTGAAGCCGCCCCGCGGATGCTCACCAAAATTTGACCTTTATCATTTTCTGGCGATTTCACTTGAACCTCAATTTCGTCGCCCACTTTTAAGTCAGCCACATAATCTTTGACAAATTCAAATTCTTTTCCGGCAACCACTGCATCGGTCTTCCCTCCGATGTCAATAAAAATACCTTTATTTTTGATCGCGGTAATTTTGCCCTTAACTTCTTGTCCTTTTTTCAAACCAACTACTTCGACTCCTTCGGACTTTAGCAAATCCTCCATTGTCAAAATTGCTCCACTCTTCGGCAATTTACTTCCTTTTGATTTTTTTACTTTTTTAGCCATTTTTTGATATAAAAAAAATCCCGCTTAGCGGGATTACTAGCGGGATTGGTTACCCCAAATAAACTAATAATCTAAAGCTTGGCTATTATAACACAATAATTATTCATCAACCTCAGTTTCGCACTAAAACTAAATCGACACCACAAACCGGTTTAGCCTCTCCATTCCCAGCCGGATAAACACCACATACTTTATGATCATTAATATC
>CAIKAI010000003.1 GCA_903825325.1 Candidatus Shapirobacteria bacterium
TAGTCATTGCTTTATATTCTTCTTTGTTTCTGTTTCTTAGATAGATTGTATTTTGCCTTGTTTACAGATAAAATAGCATATGCCAGAGAGAAATAGATTGTCAAAGATAACTCAAGAAATCATCAATACTTTTGACGTTGACCTCGAACTCTCAATGATCATTATGACCGTTGGAATTATCACTGCCAGTGTTACATCGGCCGATTTAATTGCTAGCAATATCAATCCAAATTTACTTGACCCAGCCTATATCGCTAGAACTAATCTCGATTTTATTGGCTTGATTGGTGGTATCACAGCTCTTGCTACAGGTGGGCTTTCCCAAGGTCTAGGTGTCCCAGAGATTTTAAACAAACCAATTGAAATCCATGGCCACAGGCTTAATCTATATCAAATATTTTTCCCCTCTTGACACCTGTTAGCAGTCTCTGTAATATATTGCTAATATGGCAGATTTAACCCAAAGGCAAATTAAGATTCTCAAGTGTATCACCGAAGAGTTCATTGAAACCGCTGCTCCCGTTGGTTCGGAGAATCTCGAACGCAAGTTCAATCTGGGCATTTCTTCAGCCACTATTCGCAACGAGATGTCCGCTTTAACCCAGCTCGGCTATCTTAAAAAGTCCCATTTATCTGCCGGACGTGGTCCCACCTCCATGGGTCTCAAGTACTACGTTCGCAATCTGATGACTCCCAAAAATATGTCGATTAGCGAAGAAATCGGCGTCAAAGAAAAAGTTTGGGACTATCGCAACGAATTTGAGCGTTTAATTAAAGAAACTACCCGTGAGTTAGCTGTCCGCACTCGCTCCATGGCTGTGTCTACCACCGACCAAGGTGCCGTTTACAGCTTCGGCGCTAGCAATTTACTCGAAGAACCAGAATTTTTTAACATCGATGTTGCCAAAACCGTTTTATCCTTAATCGACAATGTCAATTTTTGGTTTGAAATCGTTAAACGTGCCGGTATTGCTGACCCTGGCTCCGAACAAATCATTCATTTGTTAATCGGCGAAGATTTAGGCATGGAGCATCTTGAACCCTGCGGCTTCATCTACCAAACTTACGAATCCGGTCCTCACCGTGGCATCGTCGGTATTATTGGTCCGGCCCGTTGTCATTATCAAAGTATTATTCCTGTCGTCGATTATTTTGCCACGCTATTATCAACCATTACTCGTTAATTTCATATGAAAGTCAAAAAAAATCCTTCATCGGATTCAACTAAACTCGCCACCCTTGAAGCCCAAATACTTGAGCTTCAAGATAAACTAGCCCGTTCTTTGGCTGATTACGCCAATTTAGAAAAGCGTATTGATGCCCAACGGCAAATGTTTATTACTTTGGCTACGGTGTCGATCATTTCCAAAATGATTGCCGTCTTAGATGATCTCTATTTGGCCAACGACCATATTAAAGACGCTGGCTTGCAAATGACTGTTACCAAATTTTTAGATGTCCTCAAATCCGAAGGTCTTGAAGAAATTAATCCCATTAATCAAAAATTCGACACTGCCACCATGGAATGCATTACTGTTGCCGAAGGCGAAGAGGACCAAGTTCTTCAAGTCCAAAAAAAAGGTTATTTACTCAATGGCCAAGTTATTCGTCCCGCCCAAGTTATCGTTGGTAAAAAATTATTAAATTAAAAATTAAACAAAAAATATGTCAACAAAAATAATCGGAATTGATTTAGGTACTACTAACTCCTGCGTCGCAGTTATGGAGGGAGGTACCGCCAAAGTTATCTTTAGTTCCGAAGGTCGTAACACCATTCCTTCCATCGTTGAACCCGTCAAAAAGCTAGTTGGTGATCAAGCTAAACGTCAAATGGTTCTCAACTCGCTCAATACTGTGTTTTCCGTCAAACGTCTTATGGGTCGTCGCATTGATGACGAAGAAGTTAAGAAGACAATAAAGATTGCTCCCTACAAAATCGTCGCTGGCAAAGACAAAATGGCTTGCGTCGAAATTGGTGGCAAAATATATACCCCTCAAGAAATTTCAGCCATGATTTTGCAAAAGTGCAAAGCCGATGCTGAAAAATATTTAGGTGAAAAAGTCACCGAGGCTGTTATTACTGTCCCTGCTTACTTCGATGACTCTCAACGTCAAGCCACCAAACAGGCTGGCGAAATCGCTGGTCTTAATGTTCAGCGTATTGTCAACGAGCCAACTGCTTCGGCTTTAGCCTATGGTTTGGATAAAAAGAAAAAGGGGATTGTGGCTGTTTATGATTTAGGTGGTGGAACTTTTGACATTTCTGTTCTCGAAATTGGCGATGGTGTCTTTGAAGTTAAAGCTACCAATGGCGACACTTTCCTCGGCGGTGATGATTTTGATCAAAAAATTCTTCACTGGTTAATTGACACTTTCCAAAAAGACCAAGGTGTCGATTTGAGTAAAGATCCTCAAGCACTTCAGCGTCTGCGTGAAGCCGCTGAAAAAGCCAAAATTGAATTATCTTCAGCTCAAGAAACCGACATTAATTTACCCTTCATTACCCAGCGCGATGGTCAACCTTTACATTTAACTGTCAAAATGACCCGCACTGATTTGGAAAAATTAGTTGATGATTTAATTCA
>CAIKAI010000004.1 GCA_903825325.1 Candidatus Shapirobacteria bacterium
CCTTTGCAATACTCGGGAAATCTGGTCCAAGTTTTCTGACCGTCACTGTATTCACATTGGATTTCTTTTGTCTGGCTACCTTGCAGTGGTGAATTTTTCGAATCAAAATCCGTGCCTAATTGGGCACCAAAGTGTAAGGCCTGTAAATTTAAATCTTTAATTTCCGGATTTTTAACAATTTTATCGGCAAGCGTCTCCAAAATTGCCTCTTCAATTTTAGAGAAATCAATCTCTTTAATTTTTTTTACTAAAGCACCCAAAAGAATCATATTTAAAACCTTTGTCGAATATTTTTCTTTAGCAATCTGTTGAGCCGGCACTGCCAAATACTTTTTAATTTTGGCTTTAATCGGTTCTAATGAAGAATCCAAGATAGCTGAATCATCGAAAATAAGCAAAGTTTCGCCCGTTATATAGTTCTTAATTGATTCAATGGCACGATTACAAAAGGCTACCACAATATCCGCTTTTTCAAATCTTGGATAAGGAATATTTTCTTCTGCAATTTGAATGTAGCTAAGCGAAACGCCACCGCGTTGTTCCACGCCAAAGCTAGGGATGTAGCTAGTTTTTTGTCCGGACATTTGGGCTGCTTGGGTCAAAATCTTGGCTACAGTCTGAACACCCTGGCCACCCTCGCCGGCTAAAAGTATTTTAATCATTTTTTATTTCTCCAAGAGGGAAAACCTCGGTCATCTTTTTATCAATGAACTCCAATGAATCTACGGTATTGGTTTTCCAGTTAACCGGGCACATAGCCAATATTTCCACAAAACTAAAACCACGACCTTCAATTTGATTTTGCAAAGCTTTTTTAATCTTCTTTTTACAATCATCAAAATTGTTGGAAGTCGTACGAGCAATGTACGCGCCAGGCGCGGCAATTTGCGCAATCATTTCTGGTCCATGAATCGGGTTACCAAATGCCTCAGCTTTACGCCCAATAGGCGTAGTATCTGTCACCTGGCCAATCAGAGTCGTTGGTGCATATTGACCACCAGTCATGGCATAATTGGCGTTGTTAATCAAAATCACAGTAATTTTATCGTTACGCATGGCCGCATTAACTAAATGTTGAGCGCCAATGGCATAACCACCACCGTCGCCCAGAAAAGCCACAGTGATTGCTTCTGGTTTAGCCATTTTTAGCCCAGATACAGTTGGGATAACTCGACCATGGTGAGTTTGGATGGTGTCGATATTAAACATATCCCAGGTAAGTAACGAACAGCCAATATCGCAGGCGTAAACCATTTTATTAGCAATTTCCAATTCGTCAATAGCATAACCTAAAATCTTTAAGGCCAACGCCTGACCACAGCCGGGGCAAAATTTATGAGGCTTAGATTCATTTTTCCATGATTTAGGGAAAGCAGATTCTAACATACTATCTCCTTTACACGATCGACTATTTCTTCAACACTAATACCTTTAGCCGGACTCTGGAGAGTTTCGATTCTAGTTTGTACCCCATAGACATGAGCTTTAAGCAATCTTTCAAATTGACCAAGTGATGATTCGACTACTAACGCTACTTTTTTATCATCCAACGCTTTTCGAGCTTGTTCCTTTGGAAATGGACTTAATGTAATTGGTCGGAAAAGTCCAACCTTATAATTTTGATCACGTAGAATATTGAC
>CAIKAI010000005.1 GCA_903825325.1 Candidatus Shapirobacteria bacterium
GTAGTAGTAGTTGTTGTTTTGGTGTTACCACAACCACATTTCATAGACTTCTCAACAAATCCTTGGCCAGTAGTGTCAATCTGGACTGTTCCACAAAAACAGTTGACATTGAAATTAGCTGGAACCGGAGTGCCCTGACATCCCATACTTAAATCAGCTGTCCCATAAAATTGATTGGCACACCAACCACCAGTTTTAGTGCCTGCAGGTAGATTAGCCGCAGGTTGGGTAAAATCGACTATGTGACAAAGACCGTCGGTATTTGTACCTTGGAAACTATTGTAGTCTGGAGAACCGGCAGGATTGTTAGTGGTGACTGACGTGGCTTTATTGTTACTAAAATTGCAAACTCCCGGCGTATCAAAATAATATGTTCCACCTGAACAACCACAAGAATATTTATGGGTTGAATCAACGGTGGTTGAATAAGTCCCACCACGGGAGGGATATTCGTTACATTTAGCAATACCGGCAGAATCACAACTTTGGCTGCCATTACTGCAAAACCCGCCACAGGCACCACACCAAACACCACCTTTATTTTTACAGTCAGTGGAACCTGAAGCAGCAACTACATTTCCAGTAGCGTCTTGAGCTGCTTTGAGAGCGGCTTGGGCATCTTTTAATTTTTGTTGTGCAGCTTGACTGGTATCAATATTAGGATTAGTAGCGGCAGTAGTGACGTCAGCCGCTAGTTTATCAACCGCGGCTTGTTGGTGCTTTAAATCATATTGGCTGAGATTATTCTTGGCTGTTCCTGGGCCATTAAGCACAGCTTTACTTCGATTTTCTTGATTAAGTTGGACTAGGTAAACTGACCCGACAATAGATAGACAAAGCAAAACAAAGCTAAGAAACTTGAAGTTGAAAATACTTAATTTTTGACTAAATTTGATCACATGATTAAGGTAAATGACATTATGAAAAATATTATGGCTGAAGTAATAATCAATACTGTCGGTAATGTTTCGCCGGTTACGGGAGGAGGGGAAGATGTACTTGGATGAGCAACTTGAATGACAGTGGGTACTGGTGTATCTGTGGGAGTATCTACCGGTGTAGCTGAGCCAGAAGCAACATATTGGGGAATTGAAGAAGTGGCGGCGAGAACTGTAAACTTTCGGGTGACTGTCGTCCAAAGAAGTGAGGTGGAATCTTGAATTTTGGCGGATAAAGAATGATTACCAAGGGGAATGTCTGAAGTTGGCGACCAATGCCAATTTCCAGAACTGTCGGAAGAAGTCTGACCAAATGGAGTTTCGCCGGAGTCGAAAGTGAAGTTGATGACAGTGTTGATGGGGGAAGTTCCAAAAAAATCGGGTCGAGCAGTGGTAATTGATTCATTTTCCTGAGGATTGGTAATGGCTAATTTGCTTTGAATTTGGGCTGGGGAAATTGTGCCGATCAAACCGACTCCAACAGATTGATTAAAGGTGGAAACCACTGGAGTGGGAGCAGTGAGTGAATTGACACCAACAATAATATCCGGGACAGGATTGTTGACTAACGTATTATTGGTAATTTGAGTAGTTTGACCGTCCGATGAGAGAACTGTTATATCCTCATCTATCCCAGAAACGGGTGGGGAGAACCAATCTGTTTTGATGTCATTTAAACTACTTGCTAGAGAAATTGACCAGTTACCGTCAGTAGATACAAATGACGATAGTGGAGCAGCACCGGGAATATTTAAATAAACAATAGCGTTAGCGGGAGTTTTACCATCGGAATTAAATACTCTTCCCCAGGCAAGATTGGAAGTTGGCAAATTAGACGATGGAGAAGAACCGGTGGTAAAAACATAATCATTATGAGTAATCGTTTGGCCACCTGAAACAATAGAATAATTATATTTTGTTTGTGGTTGAAGATGTTTAGCCTGAAAATAATGAACAATTGACGGTTTATTATCGAGAAGAGTTTGACTACCGACGGCCACAGAAACCGAACAGGCCATGGTAGTGGTGAAGGAGATGTCGGCTGAATTTTGAGTAATGTTAGCCACTTGAGGGGATACAGGCTGACAGTTGCCAGAAGCTTTTGATCCAAAACTGGTGGTGGTTTGAGTAAGAAAAACTCCACCGGCCACAGCAACTAATAATAGAATAAGACCAATGAATGTGGGAATTCTAGTTTCTTTTTTCATTGCGCTGGGTCAGTATAAAATAATCGATTATTAATCTTGTCTAATATACCGATGTCCATTTTTGGGTTGATTGGTTTTAAAATTGGATTTTGGGAAACGGCATTGATTGGTTTCATTAAGTTGTTATAGCTATTCTGGACGACAAAAAAGAAAATAGCAATAAAGGTAAAAACTGAGATTAAAAGAAAGTAGGAGGAATAGCGGAGTTTATTCATTAGTGGTTGGCCAATAATTAAAGGTTACTTTAAAGTTGGTGCTAATGCCTCCTGAAGCGATAGCACTAGGAGAGGCAGAGGGGGTGTTGGTGTCGACGTTTCGGAAAGAAATAGAACTGACGTTAATTAAACGCTGGTTATTTAGAAGCTTCTCCATCAAGCTGATTGAGTTAGTAAACGGCCCGATAGCGTTTACACTGGTGGAATAAGTTTTTAGATTTGTGGTGGGAGCTGAGGATTGTTTGACTGAGTTAACCTCAAAACTTAAGGACTTTATACTAATGTTTGAATCAATACTATATCTAATTTGATTATATGAATCATAAAAGCTGGGGTGGTCGGGTAAACTACTATTGACGACATCATATCGGCCTTCGACTTGGGAAAAAAGATCTTGAGCTACAATCACATCGTTGATCTTTTGATTTAATTTAGTTTTCAATAATTGCTTGGACTTGATTTCCCCGACTAGAGAGGAAATGGTGAGGACTGTCGGCCTAATGGCAAAAATAACAAAAAAAGTTATTAGAACAAATGTGGCACCAATCTCCATTGTTTTTAACGCTTTTTCATTTTCCTGCTGGGCTTTGAGATAGTCATAAATTGGTTTAATTCGAGAAATGGCGTTAGTGGTAAGGCTCATGTGATTATTTGGCTTTGTTAAAAACTAGTGAAAGATCGACTAAATATTTAGTTTCTTTGGGTTTTCGTTCAATTTTTTGAACATTAACTGAAGCTATATCAGGGTTAAGAGTGAGGTTAGTGATAAAGTCGACAATGGATGATTCTTGGAATGAATAGAGAGAAATATTGGATGAGATTTGAGTAGTAATTGGATCTCGATCAATGGAAAGTCTGTCAAAGTTAATACCAGGGGGAGTACTGGCGACCAGGGAGGATAATTTGGTTTTGTATTCAGGTTGATTTTGATAAAAATCGCCAATGACCGTTAGCCGTTGCTGAAGGGCGGTATATTCTTTTTCAAAGTCGACAGTGGTTTCTAGTATGGCCTGTTGTTGGCGAATCGATTCGGATAGATCGGAGTTGGTGCGATCAAGCCAA
>CAIKAI010000006.1 GCA_903825325.1 Candidatus Shapirobacteria bacterium
AGTATTTTCAATGTTCAAAATGCGAATGTTTGCAAATAATTGAAATTCCAAAAAATCTACACAAATATTATCCCTCCAACTACTGCTCATTCTCTAAGCTCACCTTTCCAAAATCTAACCAAATAAAGTGGTTTTTTAAACGTCAAAGGTCCCATTATTATCTTAGTGGCAAAGGTATAATGGGTAAAATTATGGTAAAGCTATTTGATAAGCCACCTCTTCCTACTTGGGTAAAAACATGAGGGACTACATCTGGATTCCAAAATACTAGATGTAGGATGTGGAGGCTGATGATTTAGTCTGTTTTCTTAAATCTGTTATTAATAATCATAAGAAGAGGTTTGGATTAACCAAACTCTGCAAAAAAACATGCAATCATCTTCAACATAAATAATATCGTTCTAGCACTCCGGTGCTTAAATGCTGAAAATATTTTCACAAATAAACGTTAACATTTCGAATGAATAACAATGATTTAACCATCTGTTTGTTTTAGAAGTTTAGACACCGGATAATCAATTATACGCGCACAAATGAAAATTGATTAGAAACATAATATACTGAACAATCATAGCGAGATAGTTTGATGAAGATTGCGATTTTGTTTTGGTTTTATAAAGATGTTAATATTTGCAGGAACCGATTACTCTTGTTGAGAAAACACAATCCAGGAGTGCGAATATACGGATTATTTGGTGGTGATACTAAAGAAATTATAAAATTCGAAAAACAATTGGCACCTTTTTTAGACGATTTTGCAGCATGTTGCACTGAAAAGGACTCAAACTGGAAATGGAAGCAAGGTGATGCAATGATTGCTGAGTGGTATCGCCAACGTGGAAAATTTCTGGAGTGGGACACTGTAGTAGTGGCCCAATGGGACATGCTCATCCTTACTAAGATTTTAAGTTTCCTTTCGGGATTGAAAGAAGGTGAATTATTCCTAAGTGGCCTTCGCCCGATTGAAGAGGTTATCGTCTGGTGGAATTGGGTGAAAAGAGAAGGAGACAGAGATGACTATTTAGCCTTTTTAGAGGATATTTATTCAAAATTTGGTAAACATACAAAAGTATTCTGTTGTCAATTTATTTTTGTTTGTTTACCGAAGCAATTCCTCGAAAAGTATTCAGAGTATAATTTAGTTAAGGGTTTTATCGAATACAGACTCCCCACTTATGCGAATGCATTAGGTTTTAAATTTGGGGCTTGCCCAAGAATAAAGTGTGATTGGCCAGGTGATCCACTGGCAGATGACCTGCCTCCGAATAAAAGAACTATTACCGCACAAAAAATCCCGATTGATCTGAAGACCATACTCCTTAATATAATTAATCCTTGTGGAGATAGAGTCTTCCATCCCTATAATAGGTTATTCCCTGTTGATATATTTAGCGCTCTTAGTTTGTCAATAAGTATTTTAAAAGATCGTTGGTATAGAAAAACTTAACTTATTCAAGGTATTATTGTACAGAATGGTCAACTTTGTAACAACGTACGTGTCTCATCGTTCATTTTGTTTTTATTACTCTTTCATTCTGGATTGCATCACTCCATTTTACACTTGAGCGTTGGCAGCGGAATCAAATCATTCTGAAATTCTAAGCGATCCTTTCCACATATTGGGGTTAAAATTGCGAGTCTTGATTGAGGTTGATAACTCAGACATCCGCATTGGTGCAGTGAATGATATGCTTGATTTGTGCAGATACGGTCGTACTGCAGACGTTGAGTTTTACCTTTGTGGAAGGGTTGACAAAGTATTACGATCTGCAGCACAGGATGTTGGCTTTAAGGTGCTACGTGGTGCAAGCAGACAAATTAGTAAACGAGACATAGGATTATATATCGCTTCTGTATTGCGTTGGATGTGGGTGCTGAAAAGACTGAAAACAGACATTGTCCATTTAAATTATGTTTCGTGGGGGGCATCTCTGGCTTGTGCTGCCAAGATTATTGGTATTGGTGTGGTATCACGTTCTGGTGGAGAATACTCTACTCGGAATTTCTCATGCCGATGGGTTGACTGCTATGTCGCAAATTGTCAGGCGCAGGCAGCTAATCTCTTAAATTCACCTATTAAAAATAAGGTTAAGATAGTTGGTGATTTGATAAATATGGACAGGTTTGAGGTTAAACTGAATGAATATCCTCCACTCCCGTCTAAATCCGAGGGGGTGCCTCGACTCCTATTTCTGGGACAATTGGTTGAAAGAAAAGGTATTGATGTTTTAGTACGGGCGCTTGCGAAAATGCAGACCCCTGCAGAGCTGCTACTTGTTGGTGGTGACTGGGCGCTTGACGGGTACCCTTTATTTGTCAGGCAATTGATTATTGAACTTGGCATTGAACACAAAGTCCGGATATTAAATCATCGTCAAGATGCAATCAATCTTCTCAAAAGCTGTGACGTATTTGTGCTGCCATCCTTGTCTGAAGCAAGACCTCGATCAATCATAGAGGCAATGCTAATAGGGAAATGTGTAGTTGCAACTAATGTGGGAGGTATACCGACACTTATTCAGGATGGTGTTACAGGACAGCTTGTTCCGCCGG
>CAIKAI010000007.1 GCA_903825325.1 Candidatus Shapirobacteria bacterium
AGGATCAAGTCGAGTTCTTGGGTTATGTTGATGATCGTAAATTTAAGCAAATATATTCCCAAGCACTAGCCTTAATTCACCCCTCACTTATTGAAGGTTTTAGTTTGACAGGCCTCGAAGCTATGGCCCTTAATTGTCCGGTCATTTCTAGCAATTCATCATGTTTACCAGAAATTTATGGCGAATCTGTTCTTTATTTTGATCCCTATCAACCTCATGACCTTGTCGAAAAAATCACCCAACTCCAAAATGACCCTAAGCTCAGACAACAACTTATCAATAAGGGTCAACAGCAAATAAAAAAATATTCTTGGTCATCCACCGCCACACAAACTTTAGATTTTTACTCGAACATAATTTGAAAATTGCCGTCTTTTACGATTGGCTTAACCAATTTGGCGGAGCCGAAAGGGTTCTTTTGAATATTTTAAAAATCTATCCGGATGCTGACCTGTATACCCTAGTTTACAACCCTTTAAAAGCCCGATGGCTTCCCGACGATATCAAAATCTTTCCTTCATTAATTAATAAATTGCCTTGGTCGATATACAACCCAATTACTTACACCCCTTTTTATGATTTAGCCTTAGAAAACTTTAATTTTTCTCAATATGACATTGTTATCTCTACTACTTCCACTATTGGTCATTGCCTGCTTACCTCGCCCCAGACTCTCTTTGTTACCTATTTTCACAACATCAACCGTCACCTTTACAATTCACCATTTAACTTCTACAAAAAAATTGATTATATTTACTCTCGTCGCCCCGATGCTCTGCTTTGTAATTCTCAAACTGTCTCGCGCCGCATTCAAGATACTTATCATCTTACCCCGGTTATCATCAATCCTGGAATTGATACCAACTTCTTTAAACCGCACTCCAATACAAAATCTGAGTATTATTTAGTTGTCAGCCGTTTAGTTGAACACAAACAAATTGACATTGTCGTAAACGCTTTCAAAGATATTTCTGACAAATTAGTTATTGTTGGTCAAGGTCGAGAGTCAAACAATCTAAAAAATATAGCCAAAAATTCGACCAATATTAAATTCGTTGATTTTGTTACTGACACGCAGTTATTAAACTATTATCAAAACTGTCGGGCACTTATTTGTCCTCAACTTGAAGATTTTGGACTCTCCGCTCTTGAAGCCCAAGCATGTGGTAAACCAGTCATTGCTTTTGGTCGTGGGGGCAACACTGAAACTATTATCGACCAAAAAACAGGCATTTTTTTTGATGATCAAACATCTGACTCTCTTTCCTTAGCCATTAAACATTTCTGCGAAATACAATTTAATAGTCGGGTAATTCAACAGCATGCCCTCGAGTTTTCCGATCATCGATTTATGCTAAACTTTAAGCAAACCATCGACCAACTATGGCAAAAACATCCAACCATTACATCTTAATCCTCTGTGGCGGTAGCGGACCTCGTCTATGGCCACTATCACGGGCTTCAAAACCCAAACAATTTCTTAAGATTTTTGGTAACCAAACTTTACTCCAAGACACTGTTATTCGATTCAAAAAAATTGTTCCTTCAACTAACATTTACCTTATTACTCAACAAAAATACTTTACCGAAGTTAAAAAAGAAATTGGCAGGTTGATTCCTCACCAAAATATTATTACCGAACCGGAAAAGAAAAATACCGCCATGGCGATTGTCTATGGATCTTCGATTATCCACCAAGCTAATCCTAACGCGGTCATTACCTCTACTCCATCTGATCATTTTATTGATGATGACCGGCAATTTAAAAAAGACATTTCGACTGCTGCTTACATTGCTGAGCATCAAGCAAAGATAGTGGCAATTGGCATAAGAGCTACCTCGCCCAACCCTGCTTATGGCTATTTTGTTCCATCGTCCAAAACTTTTATCGAAAAACCTAACGAAACCACCGCTGTCAAACTTATTAAGCAAAAAGCATACTGGAATACGGGCATTTATACTTTTTCCTATACCACCCTAGTTACTGAATTAAAGGAATGGCAGCCGAAATATTTTTCCTTGATCACTCAAAAAAATATTGAAAAAAATTATGTCCATTCTCCAAATTTATCTTTCGATGTGGCCATATCCGAAAAGACCAAGAATCTTACCTTCATTCCCGCCAAATTTTCCTGGTCTGATATTGGTCAATGGAAGTCAATTTTCCAAAAACTACCCAAGCTTGAAAACGAATGTTCCGTCATCAACAAGGCCACAAACTATATCCAATATAATTCCCGTCGCTGTCTAATTTCTGGTTCCCGTCAGAAATTAATCGGTCTCGTTGGAGTCAGTAATCTCGCCGTTATTGACACCCCCGATGGGTTACTTATTTGCAATATCGCTTCCGAAGATAGTTACCATGTCCGCGAATTAGTTTCCCAAATAGTTGCTAATCCTAATCTCAAAAAGTATTTTTTATCAACCAATGATCAATAAAAAAATTCTCGCCATCCGTGTTTTCACTTTTCGCATTGTCAAAAGGCTAATCGACATAATTGGTTCAGTTTTTTTTATAGTTTTATTTTCTCCATTTTTCCTACTTTTCAGTCTTTTGATAAAAATCTCTTCTCCTGGCCCAGTTTTATTTTCAACTCAAAAAAGAGTCGGACAATATGGCAAAATATTTCGCATACTCAAATTCCGTTCAATGCGTATCGGCGACAATGACAAATACTTACGCGAAAACTATCCCGAACTTTGGGACAAATATAAGAAAAGCGATTGGAAATTACCGGCTGATGAAGACCCCCGGATTACCCCTATTGGCAAATTTCTTCGAGCTACCAGCATTGATGAGACGCCTCAGTTTATCAATGTTCTCAAAGGCGAAATGAGTATTGTCGGGCATCGACCCTATCGTCCCGAAGAAATTGAGGAGTATGCCAAACGCTATCCCCACACCAAAAAGTATATTGAAATCATCAAAACTTCCAAGCCGGGAATCACCGGTCTTTGGCAAATTTCCGGTCGCAATGAATTAAATTTTGAGCAACGATCCAAACTTGATGCCAATTATATCTTGCACCGCTCGCTTCGACAGGAACTACTCATAATCCTCAAAACTCCTTTTGCCATGCTTTCGATCTGGTAATTTATTTTTTTTTCGCTACACTTAATTATATGTTAGCCACTCCGATATTAACTGAGACCCAGCAAGCTCCTCCCAAGACTAAAAAACCTATGCCTAAAATTCTTACAGTTTTAATTCAAGTATTTTCTGTCTTAATCATCGCTGTTTCTATTTCAGCGGCACTTATTTTCTTTTTGGTTTACATCCCAGCCACTAAGTTTTATCAACAAGCCCTCAGCCTCAAAACTGATGTCGCCGCTCTAAAAAACTCAGTCAATAATAAAGATCTTCAGGATATGAAAGTT
The DNA here is from genome assembly GCA_903825325.1 of Candidatus Shapirobacteria bacterium. Lineage (GTDB taxonomy): Bacteria > Patescibacteriota > Microgenomatia > UBA12405 > UBA12405 > UBA2283. The sequence goes on from CAIKAI010000007.1 coordinate 3,379, forward strand.
AGATTAGCCGACTTTAAGGTTAAATTTAACAATCTCGAGACTTCATTTGGCTCATTTTCCTATTTAAAAGGTGTGCCCTATGCCAAAGACTATTATTCCGATGGCCAAAAAGTCTTTAAAATTGGTCATGATGGTCTAGATACTGCCGATATTGTAATTAAGGCAGTTGAGCCATATCAAGACTTTATTGGTCTGAAGGGTACTTCCACCAGCGGTGCTAAAACCACCGAAGACCGCATCACTTTTTTAACCCAATCTGTTGAAGGGCTATTACCTTATCTTGACTCTCTTGATCAAAAAATTACCGATATCGATAATACCTTAAATTCGATTGACATTAATCGCTATCCCACCGAATACAAAGGCATTGCTATCCATCAAACATTTAATCAAGGCAAGGAACTATTGGCCACGGCTCGTCAACTCATTACCAATGGCAAACCAATTCTTAGTAAAACTTCTTGGCTTTTAGGTAAAGACAAACCCCGAAACTACCTAGTAATTTTTCAAAATGATGGTGAACTCCGCCCCAGCGGTGGCTTTTGGACTGCCTACGCCACTATCAAAATCGACAAAGGCAAAGTTATTCCTGGTACTGCCAGCAATATTTACGACCTCGACGACAAATTAGCTAGCACCACCCCTTCACCAAGAATTATTAAAGCCTATCATATTAATGTTCCCTACCTTAACCTTCGTGACAGTAACTTATCTCCAGATTTTCCCACTGATGCTCAAATATTCTTAGATGATTATTACAAAGCCATGGGTAAGAAAGACCAGTTTGACGCGGTCATTGCTATCGACACCAACATTTTAGTTGACATGGTTAATGTTCTCGGTAAACTTGATACTCGGGTTGGAACTTTCACTACTGCCCCCGACAAACGCTGCAACGGCTGTCCCCAAATTATTTACGAAATGGAATGGATTTCCGGCCGACCCCGCAATTACATTGAAAAAAATCGTAAAGATTTCCTCGCTCCATTAATGCAAGCCTTATTAGCTAATGCCATGGGCTCAGAAAAATCAAAAATCCCTCTCCTTGGCCAGGCTTTTTTTAATAATGTTTTTGAAAAACATATTCTCTTTTATTTTCCTGATACCCAAATGCAGCAGGCTGCTGAGCAAATCAATATTGCTGGTCAAATTACTCCAACAGATAAATCGGTAGACTATTTCCATCTTAATGATGCAAATTTTGCCTCCGCTAAAAGTAACATTTTTATTCGCCAAAAAATTAAACATGAAATTACCGTCAATAATGGCCAAGTCGAACATAAAGTTTCAGTTACCTACACCAATCCTGCCCCCGGATCAAATTGTAATTTGGAAAAAGGGGATTTATGTCTTAATGCTCCCACTTATCGTAATATGTTTAGATTCTATGTTTCTCCGGGAAGCAAAATGATCAAGATGACCGGATCTGAAGTCGAACCTGTCCTTTACGATGAGTTAGGTAAAAGTGTTTTTGAGGGATTCTATGGCAATAAATACCCACTATATGCTCAAAGTAGTTCCAAAACTTCTATTGATTACATCAGCAGCGTCGCTGCCTCGAAAAATTATACTCTACTGCTCCAAAAACAACCTGGCACCAAACCGATCGACTATGAGCTTTGGGTTAATGGACAAAAACAGGAAACATTTTCCTGGACCGGCGACAAAACCATCAAGCTTTCTTTGTAATGTCCAGTTATCTTAATACCTTGGCCATTGTCATCAATAGCCGATATGTTAGGGAATCAGATTTGGTTGTCACTCTATTAACCCAGTCATTAGGTAAAATTACTGTTACTGCCAAAGGTGCTAAAAATATCAAAAGTAGCCGTTTGGGAAGTCTTCAATTAGGTAATATTATTAAAGCTCATCTTTTCAAAAAAGGGGATTATCTCTGGCTAACTGAGTCGACCACTATCTCCCAATTTTTACACAGTGAAAAAACTTTAACCCAAATTAATTTATTATTTTACTTTCTGGAAATCCTCAATTTATTTATTGCCGACAACCAGCAGATTGACAGCGCATTTAACATTTCCCAAAAGATTATTGAAGCTATCACCCAAAACCAATTTGCCCAGTTTATTAATAATGAAATTAAATTCATTGATATTCTCGGCTTTGGCCTACCTCTTGAGATTACCGACAAATTTCAGCAAAAAGATTACACCGGTTGTCAGAAACTAATTCGTCAACATCTCGAATCAATTCTCGATCGCCCTTTACAAAGTAGTAAAATGTTTCAATGAAACCAAAAATAATTCTAGCAATTTTAATAGTCATTGCTATTTTCATTCGTTTTTATAACCTCGACCACACTGCTCGCTTTACCCGCGACGAATCCAGTGATCTAGTGTCCATGAAGAACATCTATCTCCACCACAAAATCACCCTCGTTGGGCCAATGGACGAAGGTGGTATTGAAGTCTTTAGTTCGCTAACCTATTATTTATTTTTGCCGTTTGCTATTATTTTTAATTTCGACCCCATGTCTACTGCCTATGCTGCCGCATTTTATGGGTCACTTACTATTTTTCTTTTAGCTTTTCTCTTTAGAAAGACACGTTGGTCATATTTAACATTTATTCTCTGTATTGTATTTACTCCGTTATTAGTTGCTTCTCGCTGGGCCTGGAATCCATATTTAGTGCCGCTATGGAAAGTTCTAGCCCTACTGGCGCTTTATTCAACCATACCCTATCAGTATGTCATCACAGGAATTTTCATGGGGTTAACCATTCATCAACATTGGTACTCAGTTTTTACTGTCGCCGCAATTATTCCCATAATTTACTTTATCCACCATAAAATTAAATATATTTTCCAATATTCTATCGGAGTCGTAATCACTCTTATACCCTTTATCCTCTTTGACATCCGTCATCCACCCGGTTTATTTTTTAGCCGGATGATATATTTTAGTCCGCTTGCATCCTCACACCAATCCGTTCCTTATTTGCTTAACTTTTATCACAACACCCTAGGAATTTTTAACTATTTTTCGGGCAGTCAACAAATATTTGGAATAATTACCCTCATTTTTACTCTATTAATTCTTGTTTTCCACCGCACCAAAAATAACCTATGGTTATTGCCTTTATTATTTCAAGTTGTTGGTGTTTCCATAACCCACAGTTCTTACCAAGATCATTATTTGATTCCGGCCGGCGTCTTTTATCTTTTTTGGCTTCATCAAAATCAAAAGAATAATTTAACTAAATTTCTCACTATTTTACTGATTATTTTTAATCTTACCAATGTCTTTCGATTACTAAGTTTCAGCGACTGGACTTCCAATATTCAAGCTCAGAAACAAATTACCAGTTTTATTGCCCGATATCAACAACACGATACTTCGTTTAATCTTGTAGTTCTCCAAAGCCCCGACAATACCACCAAGGGCCTCCGTTTTAAAGATCAATTAGCCCTCCGAAACGTCTTTACTAAAGACACCACTGAATATCAAAAAATTAATACGCTTTATATTATTTCCTACCAGCATGATTGGAAAAAACTAGTTGCCGACCCTGCCTACGAATTAACCAACTTTCGCCATCCCCAACCGGATTCGATTCAACCAATTTCAGGCTCTGACTGGATTGTCTACCGAGTTAAGTTATAATAAGTCATGGCTGAAAACAATCAAAACGACACCGTTGCTAAAATCGTTTCTCTATGTAAACGTCGCGGCGTAATTTTTCAGAATTCAGAGATCTACGGCGGCATTCAAGGTTTCTACGATTATGGTCCAATCGGATCATTAATGAAAAAAAATTGGAAAGATTTATGGATCCGCGATAATGTCACCCGTCGTCCCGACGTGGTTATGATTGACGGCACGATTATAACCCATCCCCGAGTTTGGGAAGCCTCCGGCCATGTCAAAAATTTTGGTGACGAAATGGTCGAATGTAAAAAATGTCATCATCGTTTTCGTCTTGATCTGATCGATAATGCTACAAAGTGTCCCGATTGTCAGGGAGAATTTACCGCCCCCAAAAAATTCAATATTTTGTTCCATACCGAAATTGGGGTTATTGAAGGCGAGAAAATGCCGACATATTTAAGAGGGGAGGCCTGCCAAACAATCTATTTAGATTTTAAAAACATTGTTGATTCCTGCCGAGTCAAAATTCCCTTTGGTATTGCTCAAATTGGTAAAGCATTCCGCAATGAAATCACTCCCAAAAATTTTCTTTATCGAACTCGCGAATTCGAGCAGTGGGACATACAATATTTTGTTCACCCTTCGGAAATGGACAAGTGGTTTGAATATTGGAAGGCTGAGCGGATGGCTTGGTATCAAAAATATTTTAATAGCTCAGAAAATTTACACTTTCATCAACATTCACCTGATGAACTAGTTTTCTATGCTAAAAAGGCATTTGATATTGAATATAATGCACCTTGGGGTTGGGCCGAAATGGAAGGTATTCATTGGCGCTCTGATTATGATTTGACTCAACACTCAAAATTCAGTGGGCAAGATTTGTCATATCGTGACCCCATCACTAACGAAAAATATACCCCTTGGATTACGGAAACTTCTGGTGGAGTCGATCGTTCCTTTTTCTTTTTACTACTTGATGCTTATCGCGAAGACAAACAGGATAATGGTGAAGTTCGCACTTGGTTAAAAATAAATCCCAAGGTTTCAGCCTACAAAATGGCTATTTTACCATTAGCCGCCAATAAGCCCGAGCTAATTGCTAAAGCCAAAGCTCTGTTTTCAGAGTTATCTCAGAAATATTCTGTAGATTATGATGACAGTAGTAGTATTGGTAAAAAATATCGCCGTCAAGATGAGATTGGTACTCCTTGGTGTTTAGTTGTTGATTACCAAACTCTTGAAGATGACACTGTTTCAATTCGCGATCGTGACAACATGTCTCAAATTAGAATAAAATTGACTGAAGTTGACAATTGGTTATCAGAGAAGTTAAAGTAAACTATGAATAAAAAATTAATTCTAATATTAGCTTGTACTTTATTCTTATCTGCGTGTGGTAGCCAAACGGTCACTCAAGCCCCAACGGCTACACCAACACCCAAACTCGTGGAAATGGCCATGACCGATCGGCCTAAAATTAGTTTGACCCCCCGTCAAGATGGACACATGCTCTACCTTAAAATTAATAAAATTTCCGGCAATATTTCCCAAATAGATTATGAATTACTTTATGATGCCGGCGACAACGGAGCTCAAATTGAAAAAGGCCTCAGTGATACCATCAAAGATACCTCGGCCGACATCAGCCGTGATTTATTGTTAGGCACTGAAAGCTGCACTAGTGGCTGTAAATACAACTATGATGCTGGAGTCACCGGTGGCACCTTAACCATGACCTTTACCACCAAAAACGGCCAAGTTTCCACTTTTGTGACTCCTTTTACTTTAAATTCAACTGCTGACATTAAAAAATCGGGTGAGATAAAACTACCCACTGAAAACTTTTCTGTCAAACCTAAAGTCAAACTAACTGGTAGTGACTATTTCCTAATAATGAAAAATTTCCTTGGTGGTTACACTGTTTTTAGCAGTGGTACTAATACTTTAGCCGGCGACTACCCTCAACAGTAATGGATTATCATCAACCAGTCCTTCTTTCTGAGACAATTACCGCGTTGGAAGTTAAGCCAAATTGCATCTATATAGATGCAACCCTTGGTAATGGCGGTCATACAATTGAAATATTAAAACTGGGTGGCATTGTTTACGGTATTGATCAGGATCCGACCAATCTTGAAATCGCTTCCGCTCGAATTAAAGACCTAGGTTTAGAGAGAAATTTTAATCCGATTAAATCCAATTTTACTGAATTAACCAAAGTTGTCAAACAAATCAATCACCCTATCTCTGGGATTCTCTTCGATTTGGGCTTAAGTTCTGGTCAGCAAAAAAGCCAAGGTCGTGGCTTCTCGTTTAACGATGAATTATCACTCGACATGAGACTCGATTCCACCATTCAAACCGAAACAGCTGAAAATATCATTAACACCTGGTCATACGAAGAACTTTACGATATTTTTACTAAATTAGCTCAAGAAAAGTTTGCCAAACCCCTAATTATAAAAATTATTTCCGAACGTCAGCATCTCCCTATCAAAACCGGCCAAAGGTTAGCCACTATAGTTCGTGAATTTTATTCTCAAAGACATATTCATTCCTCAATCGATCCTAGTACTAAAGTCTTTATGGCTCTGCGCATTACTGTAAATCAAGAATTTATCAATTTAAAAACAGTCCTTAATTCAACGTTAAGTCTTAATCCTGGATGTGTTGTTATCTTCATCGCTTTTCATTCTGGTGAAGATCGGTTTATTAAACAATTCATTAGACAAAATTTCCCAAACTCTCCCAAACCGATTCGTCCGCAACATTCAGAAACCATCGTTAATCCACTTTCTCGCTCAGCCGTCCTCAGATCGTATAGAATAATCTAATGAAGATTCAAATGATGATGGTCTTGGCAGGCGTTTGTTTCGTCTGTCAAATCATTTTTTCTATTTATTATTCTGTGGCTATTGTTGATCAAAATAGTCTATATAATCGTCAGCAAACAACTCTTCAACTGCTTATTACCAATCAGCAACACCTCCAAATTGAAGCCGCTAAACTAAAATCTTTATCCAACTTACTCCACACAACCATCTTTTCCACTCCGATTAGTTCAACTATTGATCTCAGCCAATGAATTACTCCCGATTAAAAATATTAACCTTGACTCTTTTTACTTGTTATCTCTTGGTTATTGGGCGTTTCTTTTATTGGCAAATTATCAAATATGATGATCTCCACCAAAAAGTTATCAGTCAGAATTACAAAACTGTCACTTTCAACCCAATCCGCGGATTAATTTATGATTCTCAAAACAACCCTCTGGCTATAAACCAGGATTTTTATCAACTTTCAATTTATAAACCTGATCTAAAAACTTCTTCCGACATTATTGTTAACCTGATTAAACCAAACGACCAGGTCACTGTCAAATCATTTTTTAGCAATCCCAATCAAAAATGGTTGACCACCACCGAACTTTATTCGTACTCCGAAAAAATTCAGTTTAATGATCCGGGTATAAGTTTTACTGCCGTCAATCAACGTTATTATCCCGAAAACCCCATTGCCAGCATAATTATAGGCACCCCCAGTCTTGGCGGTTTGGAAAATTATTATCAAAAACAATTATCCGGCAAAACTGGCTTCGGCTGGGTTAATCAAGACGCCGTTGGTCAAACCTTACTTAACCACTCCGGCTGGCAAGTTGATCCTATTAATGGCCGTGACCTACATAGTTCGATTAATCGTCAAATCCAATTTCTAATTGAAACTGCCTTAAAAAACGGTATCGAAAAATATACTGCCGATTCAGGCTCAATCAGTATTATGTCTCCCCAAACTGGTGAAATTATTGCCATGGCTAATTATGAAGCCTCACCGAGTGCTTATCCTCGTAATCCAATTATTTCTAATCTGTTTGAACCTGGTTCAATCTTCAAACCATTAGTCATGTCCATGGCTCTCGACACAAAAGCTATAGACACCAACTATGTCTGTGATAAATGTGGTACTCCACATCAAATCGGTCAGTATTCCATCAGTAATTGGGACAATTCCCTCCATCCAAATTCTAGTCTCCAAGATATCATTAAAAACTCTGACAATATCGGCATGAGTTACGTTATTGCCCGATTAGGTTTACCCAACTTTCTGAGTTACTTCAAGCTTCTTGGTCTCGACCGTAAGACTGGCATTGACCTTCAAGGTGAGACTAAACCACTAGCTAAAAACTTTAACCCGGAAATTGATTTTGCCACGGCTTCCTTTGGTCAAGGCTTCGCTATAACTCAGATTCAAATGTTAACTGCCTTTAATACAATTGCCAATAATGGCCTCATGGTTCAACCGCACTTAGTCAAATATTTTACCGATCTTAACGGTATTATCAAGGGTAACGATTCTTCACCCACTCAAGTTTATCAGCCTGAAACAATTTCCAAAATGAAAAAGATCCTCAAATATGCTGTTGAAAACGGTGTTGTCGCCAAGTTTAAACCAAATAATCTTGAGGTTTGTGCTAAATCCGGCACTGCCCAAATTGCCATAAATGGTAAATATTCCGACTCGTCTACAATCGCCTCCTACATTGGCTTTAGTCCCTGTCTTAATCCCCGGTATACAATGATAGTTACTATTAACAATCCCCGAACCTCACCTTGGGGGAGTAGTACCGCTGCCCCAATTTGGTATGAAATCGCCTCCAAACTCGAACCTCTGCTATAATTTGATACCCATGAACAAGATAATTGTCCGTGTATTTATCCAAAAAATCAAAAATTATTGCTGGCATCTTCCCAAAAGCCTCTTTTTTAATTTACTCTATGGCTTTCCTTCAAGGAAGCTAGTTTTGATTGGGGTTACTGGTACAGATGGTAAAACTACCACCGTCAGTTTAATCCATCGTTGTTTAATTGAAGCCGGTATTAATGCCGGTGTTATCTCCACTTTGGGAGCAAAAATTGGCAACCAGGAAATCAAAACTGGTTTGCATACTACTTCTCCCGACCCGGCCGTAACTCAAAAAATATTTTCCCAAATGGTAGACTCTGGTATTACCCACGTTGTCGTTGAAGTTACTGCCCATGCCATTGATCAATTTCGCTATTTTGGTTGCCATTTTCAAGTCGCCGGCATTACCAACGTCACTCACGAACATCTCGATGATTTCCTCAATATTCAATCATACACTCTAACAAAATCAAAACTATTGGAAGAGTCCGACTTTTCGATTTTAAATCGCGACGATTCATCATTCGCATCAATTTCTCCGCACTTACGACAACCATTAACCACCTACAGTATTGATCAACCTTCTGATTATCAAGCTAAAAATGTCAAAATCTCAGCCAATAAAATTACCTTTAAAGTTAACGATCAGCTCTTTACCACTGACAGTGTCTATCATCACCAAATCTACAACATTCTCCTCGCTCATGCTATATTGAGTCAGCTCAAAATCGACAGCCATGTCCTGCGCAATGTCATCAAACTTTTTCCTGAAATTAAAGGCCGACGTGAAGAAGTTAAGAATGATCTTCAGATTAAATGTATTATTGATTTCGCTCATACCCCTGCCGCTTTAGAGACCACCCTTAAATCACTTCAGCAAAATACACCAGGAAAATTAATTGTCATTTTTGGTGCTACTGGGGGTCGTGACCAGAGCAAACGGCCATTAATGGGTAAAGTAGTTTCCGAGGTCGCTGATATTGCCATAATTACCGCCGATGATACCCGAAACGAAAAAGTAGAAAAAATCAATCAACAAATAATTAATGGCATTACTCAGAAAAATAAAAGATTTATTTACCACAATATTCCCAATCGTCAGGATGCCTTCGATTTAGCGGTTAAGCTCAGTAATTCCGGGGATACCATTGTTGCCTGTGGCAAAGGTCATGAAACCACGATTCTTCATGGAAAAACTGAGTATCCCTGGTCCGAAATCGAAGCTTTTCGGACCGCCTTTCGTCAAAAACAATCATGACCTACAATCTCAAAAATTCCAACCCGATTGACCAGAATTATCAATTAGGTTTATTACCACAAAGAAATGACCCTCAAGCTTTCTATCAGGATTCTAGCTGTCGATCTAATCTTGCCGAATTTAAACTATCATCCGAAAACCGTCGTATCCTTAAAAAAACTGGCGAATTTAGTTGTGAGTTAGTCCCCATTTATTACAATTTGGAAATTCAAAAACAAATTTTTCAGTGGCTTAAAGTATTAAAATGGGACTTTCCTATCAGTTCAGTCAAAACAGTTTTTACTCAACACTTATTCAACTATCTTTATGTTTGGAAAAAAGACAATCACATTGTTGGCTATTCCGTCTGTTATTTTAGTTTAAACATCTCTCATATTGCCTATGTCTTTTATGATCCGGAATTTTCCCACCTCGACTTACCTATCAGATTAGTCCTCCAGTTCATCATTGATAGTCAGCAAAAAAACCTTCAATTTGCTTATCTCGGACGCATCGCCAATTACAAAAAAAATATGCCGGGTTACGAATATTTTTCGGCAGGGGAGTGGCTCAAATGAAGATTCACATTTTAGGTATTGCCGGCACCATGACCGCCCCTTTAGCGCTCGCTCTCCAAAAGCAAGGCCACATCATCACCGGTAGTGATCAGCAAAAAATTTATCCACCAATTAGCGATATATTATCCGGTATTCCTCTCAATCAACCGTTAAATTCTGTTGATTTAGTCATTGTCGGTTCATCATTCAAAGCCTTTCCCAATTGTGTTGTCGAATTTGATCAAATAAAAAAGGCCAATATTCCCTATATCTCCGCTACCGAATATCTAGCTCAAAATTTAATCAAAAAAAACTCGATTTTAATCGCCGGATCATATGGCAAAACCACCATAACCGCCCTGATGGCCCACCAACTGTCTCGATCAAATTATTTCTTTGGAGGTCAATCTGTTGATGACCGACCATCACTCCAATTTTCTGATTCCGACTGGTCGGTTGTCGAAGCTGACGAATCCATAAATGGGCTTGATACTCAGGCTAAGTTTTTATATTATTCTGTCAAATATTTAATCCTCACTTCGATCAATTGGGAACATAAAGATTCTTACCCAACCGCCGAGGATAATTTTAATGCATATAAAAAATTAGTTGGCAAAATTCCCCGTGATGGTGCATTAATTTATAACCCGCTAGATACAGCAATTACTAAGCTACTTCCTTTTTGCAATGCGGCAAAAATTCCCTATGAACAACAACATTTTGATACCAAACTAATTGGTGAGCATAATCAGCAAAATATTGCTGCCGTCTACACCACCTGTCAATATCTTCATCTCCCTTTTGATATTAATGGTTTTAAAGGCATTAAACGTCGTTTAGAAATAGTTTCAACCAATAAAGATATTTTATTCGTCGATGATTTTGCCCAGTCTAGCCTCCGAGTTTTGACGGCAATTAAATCGATTAAGTACACTTATCCCAATCGTCGACTCTTTGTATATTTTGAACCCCATGCCTCTTTTCTACAAAATAAACAAAGCTTAACCGATTTTAATCTCATCACCCCATTAGTGGAAAAATTTATTTTGTCTAAAATCAAATTTTCTCCCAACAAATCAATTCGTGCCACCGCCGCCGATTGGCAACAACAATTAGCCGATAAATTAGTTTATCTCCCAAT
>CAIKAI010000008.1 GCA_903825325.1 Candidatus Shapirobacteria bacterium
CCGACGAGTTGCCTCATAAATAATACCTAAATCTAAGCTATACTAATAACATCGGGATTATTCCCATACCATTTGTAAAAAAACGATAGAACCGAACGTTACAAAGGGAGATATGATCATGAAACGATGTCTTTTTTTATCTTTACTTAGCTGTGCCTCTTTATCGATATATGCGGCAGATATCCCTAATATTGTGAATGCAAACACAGCCAATACTAGGCAGGCATGTATTGATAATGCTACCAATGAATGTGTTAATACCAATTGTATTAATTCCTCAGCGCTGAACTGCACGCAAAACTGCCAAACAGTAGCGGTGAATAAATGCAAAGGGATGACCGAGTAATTTTTTGATTGGTTTTTTTTCAAAATCCGCATCTAATAATGTGGATTTTTTTTTACTTATACGATAGTATTTTTCGCAAATATTAGTAATAAGGTATTGAAGTATGGTGTTTAGTATTAAGAATTCTTTACGTGCTAAAGAGTTTCGTGATGATATGTACGGCGTTTTTAATTGGATGTCACGTCCTTTTATGTATTTAAATAGCAATGCTGCACGCGCATCTCGAAAAGTATCGCAGGTCTATCAAAATCATAAATCAAACATAAAGTTTGGCGTGGGTCTTTTTGTTGCGTTAATGCTAATGGCGCTGATTTTATTTTTCCCCCCAGTGACAGGATTCGTCGCAGGTATTTTTGCTCTCGGCACTGGCTTGCAATGCCTCGTAGGAGCTACCGGTGTCGCCTTAGCCTCGTTATTTATTGTGCCTAACATTATTGAGAGGGCTCTGCGTGCATTAGCCAAAATAGTAATATTGCTCGCTTTGGTTGTAAAAGGTGTCATCCTATTGCCAGTTATGGCGTTATCAGCGATCGTTTTGGGGATAAAAATGGGATTGAAATCAATCTTTACTGATAATTATTTGCCAGCTTCTAATGCAGAGCCTAATGCAGAGCCTAATGCAGAGCCTAATGCAGAGCCTAATGCAGAGCCTAATGCAGAGCCTAATGCAGATATTAGCTCATACCGATTGGCGATGCTTCTTCCTGGCCCCCGGAGCGAGTTAACTTTTTTTGAAGGGGAGTATGAGAGGCATAATCTTATCAATCATCGACATGACAGTTCCAGTCATCAAGATGCTTATGATCAACAATATGGCTTAATCCTAAAAAATTAAAAATATCCAGTGATAATAAAAAAAACCTATTGACTAAATCTGGCGCTTTGGTATCATCAGTCTTCCACTAAATAAGGGTTAACCATGAAAATAAAAGCGGTAGTGTTAGGTCTTTGTGTTAGTTTATGTTCAACGGTCTTTGCTTCTAATATGCATCCGCATCCAGAAGATAAAGCTGCCAACAAAACATCTAAAGAGCAAGCGATTAAATCGCCTGGGTATTGTGAAATAGAATTGATCAATAGTAGTTATGATAACGTAACGGTCTCTGGTGTTTTCGACGATGGTTTATCGCTGGCTACGTTTTCAATGTACAGTTTCGGC
>CAIKAI010000009.1 GCA_903825325.1 Candidatus Shapirobacteria bacterium
AGTTGGTATTTTGGATGATGTTGGGAATAATTAATTAGTTGTTGAAGAAAGTCGGGATCAACAATAACATCATTGTTGAGCAGAAGAAAATATTCCGGATTACTTGCTTTTGCTCGATTAATGACATAATTGTTACCCGTGCCAAAACCAAGATTTTGATCGGTGTGAAAGAGTGATACAGCTTGCTGATGATGATATTTTTTTGAAAGAATTTTAAATGAATCGTCAGTGGAACCGTTATCTAGGAGAAATATTTGATAACTAAAATTCTGGTGTGAAATCTTCAAGACTGAGTCGATTGTTTTTATCGTGAGTTGCGGTTTATTCCAGTTTAAAATGGCAATGGCAACTGTATTCATTAAAAGTTTTTGGTCAGACGATTTAATATTTGACGAATTTTTATTAAAATAATTTTTAATGGGTTTTTAGTATATTCTTCAGTAAAATATTTATTGAACCAGTGACCGTATTCGAATGTTGCTTCCTGACTGGCGGAGATAAAAGATTCCTTCGAAAGAACTTTTTCAGATGAGCCTTGCATTTCCCAAAGACGAATATAAACGAGCATGACTGAAAATGACTGTAGAAGTGAGAAGATTAGACCGTGGATTCCGTCTTTAAAACCTTCAGCAAAATAAAAACGACTATTGAATTCTTGTATTGGTTTAAGAATAAGATCAGATGTTTTAATTTTGTAGCCGTCTTTAAACAGTTCTTCGGCTTGGGTTGAACAATAACGAATGGCCTGAGTGACATATTGACTAACCGAAGTATAATTTTGATGACGAATAGCCAAATGTTCACTGTCAATGATGGTATAACCGTTTCCTTGAGTGATCGGCTGACTGTGAATTTCCTTTCGCCATGTAACCGCGCCGTTTTTAAAGAAGCGAATTAAATAATCAGGCCAACTCCGGGAGTGTCTCAGCCACTTACCAAAGATGATGTTCTTTCGAGGAATTTTAACCCAATCAACATCGGAACGAAGGGTTATTTTTTTAAGCTCATGTTTGAGTGTTTTATTAAGGTATTCGTCAGGATCAAGAAGAATAATCCAAGTTCCTGTGGCTTTTGAAAGAGCATAGTTGCGGGCCGGTTCAACCACCGACATCCATTTATAGGGATAGACTTTGGCACCAAATTCGGCGGCAACTTTTTGACTACCGTCGGTCGAATGCATGTCAACAACAATAATTTCGTCAGCAAAATGGGATATAGACCGTAAACATTTGCGAAGATTGTCCGCTTCATTGCGGACATTTATAACTGCAGAGATTAATGGTGCGCTTTTCATAGCTTGAGACTATTTTATCATCTTTGGACGCGATAGATGGTAGCGTCCGGGTTTTTATAAATTTGAGTCAAGTAAAGTTTGGCAGTATCTAAATGATATATCTCTTGCTGTTTTCCGGCAATATATATGTATGCTATCTGATTATTTACTAAAAATCCCCTGTCTTGAAATATGTTTTTTTGCTGAAAAAATGCCACAGAAGCAGACTTTCGGGTTGAGAAATCATAACCTGAGTTAAGAAGGTTCATTTCATCTTCAAAATAGGTTTGGTGTCGCGAATAAGCTGATACATAGGCAGTGGTTTCGTAGGCATAAAGCGGAATAGGTGTTGAAGGGAACTTTTGTTTAAGAAAAGGATCGTAAGGAACGGTTAAAACTGTGCCCGATGGTTGAGATGACATATATTGAAGAGCGGAAATTTCTCCTAAAGGTAAGCTAGAGGGAGGGATTTGGCCGAGAAAGTTATTAGATGTGCCCCAAAAAGCAATTAAATTAGCGGAAATAATAAATACAACAAGAATTTTTCCTAAATTTGTATCAATAATTGAGCACAGATAACTCGACAAAAGAATATTGGCTAAAAAAAGGGCATAATATAGAAACTGAATTGTGTTCCAACTTGTTCCTTGCTGAATAAATATGGTTGGAATTAAAGTTAGGACGACGATGTTAAAAAGAATTATCCAATAAATATAATTTGATTTTTTGATAAATTTTAAAATACCTAATAAACGCCAGCTAAAGTTGCCAATAATAAAAATCGAAAAAGTTAATAGCATCAAAGCAATATATCGTGGGCCGAGTCGACCACTGGACTCGAGGGTATAGCGCATGTTGGCTAAATGGGGAATAAAAATCCGGTCGGGTGATTCGATCATGGAATTTATAAACCAAAAAGGGTGATAGATAAGCAGCCCGGATGCGTGGGGGTTGTAAATCGAGAAAATAAGCACCGCAGAAATTAAGGAAAAGAAAAATATTAGAATATTTGTTAAGGAGTGTTTTTTAATGGTTGAAAGAATTGAGTATATTCCAAAAAAACTAAAGCCAACTACGGCAGAATATGCCTTAGTAATGGGCATGAGAACTAAAAGAAGTATAACGGTGATAGTTTCAACCTTAGTTAAAGGTTCAAAATGAAGATGATTAATAATAATTATCAAGAGAATTAGTATAAAAATTAAGGAAAGATTATACGGAGGGTTGATTTGATTTGAGGGAGATTGCATGGCCCAAAAGATTGATTCTCCGGATAAATTGCCAAAGCGGAAAAGTGAATACAACCATCCAAAAGAATTGGCAATAGTATTGAGTATAAGAAAAATTACCCCACCAGAAAATTTCTTGGTTAATGTTTGGCCAAAAATAAAGCTTAAATATAATAATAGTAAAGCTGAAATTAGGGGAAATAGCTGAAACAACCAGAGACAACTAGAAAGGTGACTAATATTTGCAAGAAAACTAATCAAAATGTCAAAAAATGGATGATAGTTTTGAAGATTGGCGCCAGCATAAACAGGCATGGGAATCTTGATTGGATTGGTGATGTGATTGATTAAGCTGAGATGCCAAACGCTATCATGACCGTTTGGACCCCAAAAGCCAAT
>CAIKAI010000010.1 GCA_903825325.1 Candidatus Shapirobacteria bacterium
TTAGTCGCTTTATGACTAGATGACTTGGCTTTAACGTGTGCCATGTAATTTTTCCCTCCTTATGGTGAAATATGAAGATAGTATATCACAATATAAATGAAACAAACATGAGTGGTATAATAAAATTATGGCATTATTTATTCGACAAGATGAACAAAAAACAGAATTTCAAAATCAACTGGCGGCTGAATTGCAGGCCAGGGCTAAAGAACGTGCCAAGTTGGCTGATCGACCAGACGGTGTTGATGATTCTCAATATATTAATGGGACTAAAAAGACGACTAGTCTTGCCTGGGTCTGGGCGATAATTATCATTGTTACAGTTGGAATTGCAATTTGGTTAATGGCATTAAGTATAGAACATAGCTAAGGTTATAGAGTATAATAATAGATAACTATGCAAAATATTGAAACTGTTCGTAATGATTTATTGGCGCGGATTGCAAAAAGTGACACTCCGCGTGAACTTTTTAAAGTCCCAGAATTAAAACAATTGATGACCGCGATTACCTCATTACCAGTCGAGGAGCGCGGTGCTTATGGGAAAAGTATTAATGAATTAAAACAAGCTTTAGAAGTTGCAATCGTAGCCCGCGAAGCCGAACTTGACAATGCAACTGTTGAATCAATTGACGTGACGGCGCCTTGGGATATTAATGGTAGTTCGTTGCAGTTATTTCCAACTGAAAACGGAACGCAACATCCATTAACAACCGAACTTGAAAATGTCATCGATATTTTTACTCGAATGGGGTTTGAAGCGATTGAATCAAGACAAATCGACGATGACGAGCATATGTTTGCATCACTTAATTTCCATGAAAATCACCCTGCACGTGATGGTTATGATACTTTTAGAACCGAAGAGGGTTTTATCCCGCCAGCCCATACATCGACGATGCAAAATCGAATTTTAAAGGTCGGCAAAGCAAAATTAGAGGCAGGCGAGCAAATTGCAGCTATCAGTTATGGTCGTGTTTTTCGTAATGAAGACTTGGACCCAACTCATGAGCATACTTTTTACCAATGTGAAGGTGTCTTTGTGAGTGAAACGGCAACATTAGGCCAGATGTTAGGTACTTTGCGTAGCTTTTTCGAGACTTATTATGGGCAAAAATTAAAAATTAAAACTCAGCCAGCTTACTTCCCATTTGTCGAGCCTGGGCTAGAGTTTGCGATTGAAAAACCAGCGGCGCTAGGTGGCAAATCAGGCGAATGGCTTGAAATGTTGGGTTGTGGCATGATTCATCCAAATGTATTAAAAGCAGCCGGCATCGATCCAGTTAAATATCGTGGTTTTGCATGGGGTGGGGGAATCGAAAGGTTAGTAATGTTAAAATATAGTATCGAAGATATGCGTCATTTTAAATCTGGTAAATTAGCTTTCTTGAGGAAGTTTGTATGATTATTTCACTAAATTGGTTAAAAAAATTTACTAGTATTGATTTACGAATTGATGAACTGGCAACGTTAATCGGTGCTCGTCTAGTTGAGATCGAAGAAGTTAAAAACATCGGTGAAAAATATAAAAATGTCACAATTGTTAAAGTTGTTAGTGCTGAAAAATTAGAAGGCTCGGATCATTTAAATGTTACAAAAATTGATGACGGTAAAGTAACGCCAAATGTTGTTCGGGACCAGGATGGGTTAGTCCAGGTTGTTTGCGGTGCGCCAAACGTCAAGGCTGGACAGCTGGTTGCTTGGCTGCCACCTGAATCAATTGTGCCTCAAACTTTTGGTAAAGCCGAGCCGGTTGTTTTAGGTACACGTGATCTTCGTGGTGTAACAAGTAGTGGTATGATCGCTAGTCCTCAGGAGTTAGACCTATCGGATGACCATGATGGGATATTAGAGTTGGTTGGTGACATCACACCTGGTACATTATTTAAAGATATTTACTCCCTAGATGATTATTTGTTGGATATTGAAAATAAATCATTAACTCATCGACCTGATTGTTTTGGGATTGTTGGTTTTGCGCGCGAAGTTGCGGCAATTCAAGGCAAAGCGTTTGAAACACCCGAATGGTTGAAGATAAAAACGAATCCAAATAGTTATAATCAAGAGCAACCTAAATCAATTGATTTAAA
>CAIKAI010000011.1 GCA_903825325.1 Candidatus Shapirobacteria bacterium
AGAGAGAACTGCTTCAATTTTTCTGGAAAAAATATTCGGGGAGAATCCAAATTATATGGATTTAAGATCCCCTTGCGGAGCAGCAATCGGTCAAATGGCAATTAATCATGATGGAAAAATTTATACTTGCGATGAAGGAAGAATGCTAGGCGAAATTGGCGACGAAAGTTTTGTAATCGGAAATGTATCAGAAAGTTTTGGTCAATTATTTGATAATGATGTTACAAAGGCTGTCTGTCTCGCCTCATGTGCCGAATGCTCGCCAAGATGCCATCAGTGCGTTTACTTGCCATATTGTGGCGTCTGTCCAGTAATAAATTACAGCGAAGAGGGCGATATGTTTAAAAATAACGGATACCGTTGCACCATCAATAAGGGAATACTCGATATTTTATTCTCGTATTTACTGAACAATAAAGAAGTCACGGATATTTTTAAGAGTTGGATCAAGGCTTAATTTCTTACCGCTAGTTGGTTTGGTTAGTATAAGCTAGAAATAGATGCCGCTTTCACCATCTGGCCAATGTGCTTTTTTGTTAGCGCGTGTTTCCCGCTGGCACCGCTACTACTTTGTTGTTGCTCATGGAAAAGATTGCTTGTAAGATGAGGCCATGTTAATTAATTATTATTTAGACCACAAAATGATTTTGCCCTTGCTAGTTGCTCCACTAGCTGTTGTTTTGGGTTGGTTGCTGCAAAAGTCCAAGTTCAGCGAAAAAGTGTCTCAAATTTCTGTTTTCTCAATATCAATTGTTCTGTTAACCTATTCTTTCTTACTTCCCAAGGATTTAGAATGGTTGCGTGGAATTTTTGTCACCTTCTCGAGTATCTCACTGGCGTTTTGGCTATCTAGCCAAAACAACAAGAACTTGGAGCTAAACAGATGCAAGGCCTTCTTGTCCTTAATGTGTAACGAGATGGACTCAAATAAAGACCTGTTGGCAGACATCATTAAGGACTATAAATTCGTAATCTCAAGCAAACCAATCGTTTGGCGTTTAACACGAGCAAGGCAAGACGCGATAGGTAGGCGTATCAAGATATTGAGGACTAATGTTTGGAATCTTTTTATCTCTACTGGTCTGATCTATCGGCTTCCTAGTTCGGAAGCGGTAAACCAGCTTGAGGCCGCATACAACAGGTTGAACCACTTAAAATCTGCCTCAGATAATGCGATTGCGGTTATTGACTTAAAGTTATCTGTCGTCGAGGAGATAACAAACTTACCGCCCGAAGTGATGGCTAGTTACGCAAAAAACATCGAATCACACCTTCTGGCAGTGAAGTATCAGTTAGTTTGGTCTATACATTATATGGACATAGCATTCGAGGGACTGAAAGAATATCTACATAGAGTTCACCAAGTAGGATACGAAACGGTAGCTGACAACCTGGATTATTTGACAGACGAAGAAAAGGCAGCCATCGGCTCTGTCGAGGCACCGACTAGCAGTGTGTATGATCCCGACTAAGACGACCCCCGTCTTTTGAGATAATGAGCGCTTGAATGCTATCCGTACGCCGACCTATTTTGCGGCATTTTATAGTATTTGTTATCATTTCTTTATGACCGATCAAATCACAGTCAAACAGCATTTTGCGCCCAAGTTTTATTTTAAGCGTTTTGCGGCCAGCGATAACCAATTACAGGTCTTAGATATTAAAAACGCCAAGATTATCAAGTCCAAGCCCTATTCCGGTATCTGCTACGCTGATTTTTATTATGCGCAAGAAACAGGCATTCCTGACGAGGTAAGCCAAGAAATAGAGACATTTCTCAAGCAAACCGAAGATATAGTTTCTCCTTATTATGACAGGATTGCAGATGATATTCTCAATTACAAACCAATAAACGAAGAAGACCAGTATAGACTGGCTTGG
>CAIKAI010000012.1 GCA_903825325.1 Candidatus Shapirobacteria bacterium
AAAAGAATAATAATAATTGACGCAGAATAAATGACCGCCAACAAGGCTGGCCAAAGATAAATTTTTTTCATTTCAAGAATTAAATTACTTTAATTCTACAACTTTTCCTTCGCGGTTGTAACACTCATCGACCATTGTCGCCGGAAAATGATATGGTTGAATCGCTTCGCAGGGAATTTGGCCGTTGCCATCCATAATGATTAGCCAATTTTGAGAATCATCTTTAGCAGCGATTAAAATGCCACCTTCCATGGCTAATTTAAAGGAAACTGAACCAACGAAATGACTGCCATCGTAGGATTTGGTAGTCAAAACCACATCGTCGACACTTCGGCCATATTTAGCGGCAAAAGCGGTTTTGATCAATTGGATATCAGCATCAGAATTGAGGGGTGTTTCGGTTGGAGCTAAAGTGATCGAGGGAAAAATAGAAATTTGTGGCGTCGGAGTGGGAAGATTATTAGTCGCTTGGGAAATCGGCAGTTTAAGACCTAAGATAGAGGCAAAACTAAAGATAATTGACAGGAAGAGTTGATTCATAAGTTACCACTGAGGCATGTACGTTTTGACATTGGTCGAGTCTACCACGATTTGTTTCGCTTTTCCGGATAAAATCATCATGGCGGCTTTGCGGCAAAGGGCTTCGATATTGCGTTTGAGAGTACGAACTCCAGCATCAAAGCCAAGAGGTCGAACAACATTTAGCCATACATCTGGGGAAATAATCAATTCCTCTTTTGACAAACCGGAGTCGATCAACGCCCGGGGTAAAAGATAATCGCGACCAATGCCGATTTTTTCTTCGTCATTGTAGGAGGGCATTTGAATTGGCTCTAAACGATCCATGACAGCGGTAGCAATCCGAGTAGTGTTGTTACAGGTGGCAACAAACAAGGATTGTGACAAATCGAAAGGATAGTCAATATAATGATCGGAAAAACGGTCGTTTTGCTCCGGGTCGAGAAGTTCGACGAGAACGCCCATGATGGTATTAAGGGCATCGTCGGCGACACGGTCAATTTCATCCAGCAGTATGACGGGGTTTCTGGTTTTGGCAACAGACAAGCCGCGGATAATGGCCCCCGGTTCGGCTTCGGGATGAAGTCGAGATTGGCCGCGAAGATAAAGTGGGTCACCTAAACCTCCAAAGGGAATGCGAATTAATTCCCGGCCCATGACGTTGGAAATTGATTTGGCCATGGTGGTTTTACCAGTACCGACTAAGCCAACGAATAGTAAAATCGGAGCGCGAAGTTTTTGATCAGGATTGCGATGTTTTTGGAGAGCTAAGACAGAAATATATTCGAGGATACGATCTTTGACCATGTCGAGGCCATAATGACCTTCATTTAATTTTTCGCGGGCATAATCAAGGTCAAGAATATCCTTACTTTCGGTAAACCAGGGTAGAGAGATACACCACTCGACGTATTTGTTGATCGATTGGTAAAATTGCCAAAAGGTATCTTCAGCGCGGGCGTTAATCCGCAATTGAGAAAATAATTCATCAAGTTTGTCATTTAAACCATCAGGCAATTTAACTGAGTCTTTTTTCTTGACCAAGCGGTCGATGGCGCTTTCCGGCGTTAAAGATTGTTCGTCCATTAAAAAAGTATACACGAAAATATGTTAATATACGTTTGTGTCAATCAGAATAATATCTGAAACTTTGTTTGAGAAAGCCTTAAAAGGTGATCCAGAGTCGTGGAAAACATTGTCTGGCGCTGCCTCAGATAACCTAGTTGCCAGAGCAGCTTTAAATATTTTAGAGAATAGCAGCATTAAGCCATTAATTGAACCGGAATTACCTGATGTCGAAGACAACTTTCTTTTAAAACTACCAATAATTAGACAGTTTGAAGAGTTAAGAAAAGCTGTTGCTGAACTTAAGCCATAAAAAACTTAAAGCATTATTTAGAAAGGTATTTCATCTGTGAATATAACGCGGGGATTGTTGGGGTCATATAAACGCTGTGGATCTATAAGTTTAAATCGTTTTGTGGTTGGGTTAAATGACGCTTCTAGTGGTTTTCGCTCGACACTGATCACTTTAACTTCGCCTATTTGTTCATCCATATCTTCCACTAATACTTGTTGGCGCTGGGATGGTTGAATTATTTTGTCAAATTCAGCGCGGCTGGTAACGACGTTGAACGACATATTACCACTGGGGTCAATGCCAGAAGGATCGTGAGAAAATCTTTTTTCAAAGGGAATATGAGGTGATGCCATTTTTGTATTTTACCATCAAAAAAAATACCCGCCGTGAGGCGGGTATTAAAATTTAAAAGAGATTTTATCTTCGGGGACCGCTGCCGAAATTACGGAAGCCACCTTGTTGGCGAGGACGATCGAATTGAGGTCGTTCACGTTGAGGCATAGCATTAGGATCACCAGGATGCGCTGCTTTGAATTCGGGTGCGCTTAATTTAATTTGGTGATTGTCATTAAAGCCAGAGATAGTGACGCTTAATTTGTCACCAACTTTAATGATGGCACTGGGATCGTTTAAGAATCCCCCACTAAGCTCAGAGACATGAAGTAGAGCTTCACGACCAGGGAGAAATTCAACAAAAGCGCCATAAGCTTCGACGCGGGTAACCACGCCGTCGTAAACTTCGCCTATTTGAACTTCTTTAATCATGGCTTCGATTTCAGTGGCACAGGCATCTATTTTTACCTGATCAATGGCAGAAATTGAGGCACGACCTTCGTCATCGATGTCGATTTGGACACCATATTTCTCCATTAAGCCCTTGATGGTTTTACCGCCGGAGCCAATGACTTCACCAATTTTTTCTTCAGGGAGGATAACTAATTTAATTTTGGGAGCATAAACTGACAATTGAGATCGTGGAGCCGCCAGCACTGATTCCATTTTGTCGAGAATGGTCATGCGAGCTTTAGTGGAAGCCACAAAAGTGTCAGCGATCATTTGATAAGACAAACCCATTCTTTTAATATCGAGCTGAATGGCGGTAATGCCGGTGCGAGTACCGGTGATTTTGAAATCCATATCACCGCAATGATCTTCGATGCCAGCAATGTCGGTCAAAAGGACATATTTACCTTTATCGTCAGAAATCATGCCGACAGAAATGCCAGCAACTTTGTCTTTGAGGGGGACACCGGCATCCATAAGAGCCATTGTCGAACCGCAAGTGGAAGCCATTGACGAGGAACCATTCTGGGATAAAACCTCAGAGGTTAAAACAATAGTGTAGGGAAAATCTTCAATAGAAGGAATAACCGGTACTAAGGCTTTTTCTGCTAAGGCACCATGACCAACTTCGCGACGACCGGGACGGCCTAAGCGACCAGTTTGACCGGTGGAAAAAGGGGCAGCAGAATAATAATGAATGTAGTGTTTGGTAACTTCACCAAAACTATCTTGGAGATATTGTTGTTCGGCAATTGAGCCGAGAGTGACCACGGTCAAAGCTTGAGTTAGACCTCTTTGAAATAAGGCAGAGCCATGGGTACAAGGCAAATAACCAGCTTCGACATTTAAGGGACGAATTTCGTCAAATTGGCGCTTATCATAACGATTGCCTTTGAGGGCATGTTCACGGAAATATTGGCGAATAATGGTGTCAACCGCTTCCATGAGAGTGTTTTCCGATTGTTCACCGGATTCGATTGATTCCTTATAAATTGTTTTAATTTTGGTTTTGATAGCATCTTCAGCAGCAATGTGGGCACCATCGGCACCATCTTTTAAGAATTGAGCTAAATCAGCTTGTAAATGTTTTTCAATATCGGCGAGCAATTGAGTTGAGGGTGAAGTGTCCACAAATTCGATTTTCTTTTGACCAAATTGAGCCACAAATTCGGAGATTTTGGCATTAACAGTTACGCCAGCTGCCATCGCCATTTTGACGGCTTCTAAAACTACATCGTTATTGATGATATTGGCTTCAGCTTCGATCATGTTGACACCTTCAGGATCATGGCAGATGAGCAAATCCATTTGAGATTTGGCCATTTCTTTAAGACTAGGGTAGAGGGTTAATTTACCTTCAATTTGACCGACACGGACAGCGGAAACTGGACCATTGAAAGGAATGTTGGAAATGCCCACGGCGGCCGAGGCAGCGATAAAGGCGGGGACAATAATATCGGTTTCTTTGTCGTTTGATAAAACCGTGATAATTAATTGAACTTCGTTTTTAAATCCAGCGGGGAAAAGAGGTCGGAGGGCGCGGTCAATAATTCTACCCAAAAGTATGGACGAATCAGAGCCACCACCATCACGTTTCATCCATTTGCCACCTTTGATTAAACCGCCGGAATACAATTTGTCGGCGAATTCAACGGAAAGAGGGAAATAGTCTTTGGAAGTGTCCAGCGCACCGAGAACAACGGTGGCTAAAACCACGGTGTTGCCCATTTGAGCGACCACGGCACCACTAGCTTGAGGAGCTAGTTGACCGGTAGTAAGGGTAATTTTTTTATCACCAACAGCAATATCGAAGGATTTCTTGTCCATGAGAGTTTAAATTAAATAATATATGATTGTACCCTACTTCTTGAGACCGAGGTCTTTGATGATTTTGGAGTAGCGTTCAACATTGTGAGTTTGGAGGTAGCGAAGCAAACGACGGCGCTTGGCAATTTTGCTCAAGAGACCACGTTTAGCAGGAGAATCGTGTTTATTGTCGCCCAAATGACCTTGAAGTTTGTCGATTTCTTTGGAAAGAATAGCCACTTGGATTTCGGGTGAGCCGGTGTCGCCTTTAGCTTGGGAATACTTAGTAATAATGTCTTTCTTTTCGTCGGTAGTTAATGCCATAGAATATTAGTGCTTAAATCGGTAAAATTTTAATATTTGGGAATGGCTACCCAAAAACCGTTTTAAGTACAAGGGAGATTATAGCACAAAACTATCAACTTTTTGCCTTGGTAATTTGACCATTTTTAGCCTCAATAAAAAGGAACATATTTTCTTCTCCTGGACCTGGTCGGATGCTACAAGATTGACAAAAATCAGTGATATTGCCAAAGCAAACTACTACTCGAGTTTCCCCTTGTCCTCTTGGTGCTGGAAAACTATAGGATTCACTTACTCTATCAAGTTGAGTACAACTATCTTTTACACCTGTGCTAGCTGATTGTTTAGCAAGTTTTTCACCAATATTTGACATATTTTTTATTAATTATTCAATAACAATTTTTCGATCAAAACAAGGATCTCTGCCTGGTTCCAATAGATATCTGACTTGATACTTATCTTTAGTGAAATAGGCTAAACCGCAAAGCCCGCAAATGTTCTTTAAACGATTAGGCTCCGGCTTTCTGCAAGCCAAACTAATATATTCATGTGAAGAACCTTCGCCTTCTCTGGAACTGATATATATCCGACTTATATCAGGACAAAGCTCGGCAATTTTATGATTGCTGGCAGAAATAATTTTAGAAATGATACCGCTTTCTGGTATTCGTGACATAGTGGGTGCTAGTTATTAAAGTTATTATCTTGATAAACTACCGTCATTAAAGACAGTAAAACTTACTCGAGAATTTAGATTTACAGTCGTAAACACACAGCCAGCACAAATTTCGCCCATCGTTGGACAAGAAACTTCAATAAAAGTCGTTCTATTTGGCAAGTTTACACCTCGATGAAAATTCATAAGATCTGGATTCCCACAATTGTGGTTAATTCCAACTGAATCAAAATTGTCGACCATAGTTGGGCCAATATTATTTTGGACTTTATCAAAAATATTTTTTGGAATCATATTTTATTGTTAAATAGTAGGGGTGGGATTGGGGGCGGAGCTAGTGTTGGTCATGGGCATGCCTCCAGTTTTCTCGATATTTTCAATGGGCATTTGGTTCAATACTGGGGTAGCGGGAGCGTCGGGCTGAGTAGCCCGCAAACAAATGGCACCGGCTTCGAAAGATTCTGGGGAAACATTGACGGAGAAAGATTGAGTGGCGACACGGAGACCGATGAGTAAATCTTTACCCGAATCAACATCGAGTTCTAACCCAAGCATAGGCAATAAGAAAGTGAAGATTTCCGAAAAAGGAGCATCAGGATCAACTAAGGTTGCTTTAGCCCAGGATTTGGAAACTTGAGCAGGTGAGATAAATACCCAATTACCTTTGGCAGTCATTGATGCATTGGCACCTAAAGTAGTCTCATCGCCAAGCATAAAACAGACGTCGGCAGAGCTGCCATCATTATTAATGGCGATTTTATTTGTTTCAATTTTGGGAGAACCAGTTTTGGTTTTGACCACCAAATTAAGGTGACCACCATCGTCGTTGTAGGAAACTTGTTCGATTTGGTCTAAGGGATAATCCAGAGTAACCATAAGATCACTGCTAGAAATAGTGTCGGTTAATAATTCTAGGCCACTTAATTTAGAATAATTTTGATCTGTTTTTTGGGGGCAGAAAACTTTAACGTCAATACCTCGCTTTTTAAGAGCAATAGCCAAACCGAGTGCAGCACCGATACTGTCAACATTAAGTTGAGGAGAAACGATAAGAGCCGACTTGGCGCTATCGACTAAAGCTTTAATATCAGTAACGTTATAATTTTTCATATTTGGACGCAATCCATTTGAATTATTATTATTTGAAATAACAAATGATCGCATTTTTTATTTCTTATAGGATATTATAACATCGTTTATTTTAAAGTCAACATAAGGCTTAAAAGTGATCCCACACTCGGTGGTAGCTTTGACTTTATCTAAGATGTTCTTACCGGTGCGGATACCTTCAATTTTGGTATCTTTAATGATTTTGTCGTCACGTTTGAGATGAATAGCGTCATTTTTGCTAATTTCGCCCTTATATACCTGAATACCAGCAATTCTAACTTTATCGATTTTGAACTCAGCGATGATTTTTCCTTCGCCGAGAGTGGTTTCTTCGATGGTAGGATCGAGCATTTTGAGGACTTGAGCTTGGATATTTTCAATCAGTTCGTAGATGACTTTTGACTCTATTATAGGCGTTTTTTCGTTATCGGCCAGATTTTTAATGAAGCGGGGAACTGAGACATTAAAAGCGAAAATTTGGGCTTTGGCGGCCGAGGCCACAAAGACGTCATGGTCGGTGACAGGGCCAACACCGGCATAAATAATGTCGATATCGTCGGAAAAACTGTTTTTTAGGGCCTCAAGGGTGCCTTCAACATCGGCTTTAATGACGATGGGTAAGCGAGGAATATCGGTAAAATCTTTTTTGACCGAAGTGTCAACGACAGCTTCTACAGGATGGTCGAGAACGAGGGCGCCGACGGCGGGAACTTTCTCAAATCCGAGAATCTCGACTGGGGTCGAAGGTGGAGCAAGTTGGATGTTTTTGCCCGAAGAATCAACTAAAGCTTTAACTTTACAAGAGATTGTCCCAGCGAAGACAATATCGCCCAGCTTGAGGGTACCTTGCTTAACGATGACCGAGGCGACTGGGCCACGACTATTGTCAAGTTTAGATTCGATAATAGCCGCTTCGAGGGGTAAATCAGGTTCGTTTTTAAGTTCCATGACTTCGGCATGAAGCAAAATTTGGGCTAATAGCTCGTCGATCCCCTGGCCGGTTTTGGCAGAAACAGGAATGACGGGAACTTGGCCACCATATTCTTCAGGAGTTAAATCAGCTTCAACGAGTTGACCTTTAATTTTTTCAGGCGCTGTACCGTCAAGATCGATTTTGCTCATGGCCACGATAACCGGAATATTGGCAGCTTTGATTTGTTTGATTGATTCTTTGGTTTGGGCCATAACCCCATCGACAGCAGAAATCACCAAAACAGCCAAATCGGTGACATGGGCACCGCGGCCGCGCATGCTACTGAAGGCGGCGTGGCCAGGAGTATCTATAAAGGTAATCACCCCGGTTTGACCGTTTTTCAGCTTGACCTCAGTTTGATATGAGGAAATATGTTGGGTAATACCACCAGCTTCTTTTTTGGCGACGTTGGCACTGCGGATTTTATCCAAAAGCGAGGTTTTGCCATGATCAATATGACCCATAACAGCCACAATTGGCGGACGAAATTTATTGGTGGTGTTTTCGGTCATATTTTTAATTTAAAAACGACTATTTAGCGCCTTGGACTTTGATTTCCAGGTTGCAGAGAATGCCAGCGAGACGGACGTTTTCGCCACCAGAACCAATTGCCAAAGCTAATTGCGACTCAGGAACATCAACGATGGCGTAGCCATCCTTGACTGAGACAACCTTGACATCAACAGCTGGGGACAGGGCATTGACGATAAACTGTTGAATATTTTTAGAAAAAGCGACAACGTCAACTTTTTCGTCGGAAGGTAGTTCACCTAAAACTGCTTGAATACGACTACCTTTTTGACCAATGCACGATCCAACCGGATCAACTCCAGGTTGAGAACTGCTGACCGCAATTTTGGTTCTTTCGCCAGAAGATCGGGCAACTCGTTCGATAACGACAGTGCGATTGCCGACTTCGGGGACTTCGCGAGCAAATAATTGCTTAATAAATTCAGGATCACGACGAGATAAGATTATTTCTTTGCGACCGGTTTCATCCTCGATTATCGATTGGAGCAAAAAAAGTTTTTTGCTACCAAGTTCGAGATTTTCGTTGCGGATTTGTTCGTCTTTAGGGCAAACAGCTTCGGTTTTGCCGATACCAATGCTGGCTTTGTAGCCATCAATATGTAGGACGACGCCAGAAACTAAAGTACCGATCTTTCGGGCATATTCAGCAATAACTGTATCTCTTTCAGCTTCACGAATTTTTTGATCAATAACTTGCTTGGCGGTCATGGCAGCAATGCGGCCAAAACCGGGCGGAGTGACATCGACACGATTCTTACCATCAATTTTAAAAATCAAGAAAGAACCAGAAGCTGGAGTTAATTCAACTTCATAAACATCCTCTTCAGGAAGAATAATACCGTGTTCCTTTTGGTCGCGTTTATAGGCAGAAATAAGACCTAATTCGATGGCGTCGATAATTTCTTGAGGATCAATATCGCGCTCACCAGCAATTTGGGCCACAGCAGCGGCAAATTCTGTTTTTGGTAGTCGTTTAATATCCATTTTTATTCTCCTTTTGGTAAGCTCGCAAAAAAGGGGGACGTCACGTCCCCCATTCCGATTTACCACAGATTAACTAGGGATATTTTATCACATAAGTTGGCTTTATGACTAACCCTCTTCTTCATCAATTGATTTGATGGCTCCAGCAAAGTCATTTCCTAGAAGATCAACTCGGGTTATTTGATCTGGACCAACCTGTGGAAACTGATTTTGAACTTCAGATTTAGGTGTCTTACCAAGTTTTTCAAGTAAATCAATAAACTCAGGTAACTTACCCACCGGCACACGATTAAATTTAGAATATGATGTTCTTGCATCGGTATCTTTGACAGAGGGTATGCCAAAATTTTCCCGAACAGACTTTAATTTGGAAAGTGACTCTTTCCAGATTCTATAATCTTCGTTCGAAAGACTTTTATCATAATGTTTTTTAGCCTTATCAGTGGTCCTTTTTAAGGGGCGTTCTATTGCTGCTCCGACAATCCAATTGACATTTTGGGCATATTTTTCAGCGGTTATAGCCCCCTCTTCGGTTCCGGGGACATTAATTGCAAAGGCTAAAGTGTAGCCAAAAAATTTTTCTAAGCCACGGCGTTTTGAATGGCGGGTACCGCTTGCCAAAGAAGGGAGATATTCTGACATTTTTTGAGCAATAGCCCTAAAAGCCATAATATGGAGAGAGCGTAAATCAGAATCTGGCGTCTTTTCGATGTCAGATAATATGGCTGGATCTGTGACAGCGTTTGGACCATCCATGGCAACCGCGACTGCTGGACCCATGCTACCGTGAAGGTTATCTAAATCGACACCTTGGAGAGCTTTAATAAGCTCGGGAGAATTTTCAATGGTCGTCAAATCAAATCCAGAATCAACCAACCAACCCCTTAATTCGTGCCGAACCGCACCAATTTCGGCGGAATTTAAGGCTCTTGGAGAATCAATATTCGACAAATCAAGAAGTTGCTGGCGAAAAGACCGATCAAGAGGTGCATTTTCTCCAATGTCTGGAGATGCGGTATTTTGGTTAAGTTGTCTTTTGCGGATTTCAGTTTGACTCATAACCCTAAATTTTTTATTAATTCTTTTTGTTTTGCCGAAAGCTTGGTGGGGACGGTGACGGTGAGACGAATATAGAGGTCGCCCACACCAAAACCATTGACGTCTTTAATCCCCTGCCCACGAAGGCGAACTAAGGTATTGGGCTGGGTGCCGGGTTTGACCCGAA
>CAIKAI010000013.1 GCA_903825325.1 Candidatus Shapirobacteria bacterium
TCATAATGACCATTAAAGGCGGCTATTATAGCAAAAAATCCTGCAAAAGATGAGCCAATAGTAAATAAATTAGGTAATAAATAAATCCCGCGTGACCTTGGTTTGTTTGGTAGCTTGTTCATGTTTTAATCTAAAAGTTATAATAATTAGCAAATTATACGCTGCTATTTTAGTATTACAAGTAGCTTTTTGCAGCAGTTTGATTCCTATTGGGTTCTGTCGCAAAAAAATGACTGTTGTGGCATAATACCCATATAATTGAAATCGCCGGAATAAATCTATGATCAGTTTTAAAGGCAGGCACTTTCCCAAACCAATAATTTTATTGGTAGTTCGCTGGTATGTAGCTTATGCTCTTAGCTATCGTAATATCGAAGAAATGATGAAAGAGCGCAGCATTTCAATTGATCACGCCACTATCAATCGCTGGGTTATTAAATACGCACCTTTATTAGAAAAAGCCTTTAGAAGTAAGCATAAACGCCCAACCGGTATGAGCTGGCGAATGGATGAGACATACATAAAGAATAAGGGAAAATGGGGTTATTTGTATCGCGCTGTAGATAAAGATGGAGCCACTATAGACTTTATGTTTTCAGCTAAGCGCGACCGTAGTGCAGCACTTAAGTTTTTTAGAAAAGCCATCGGCTCCAACGGCTTGCCACACACAGTAACCATTGATAAGAGCGGTGCTAATAATGCCGCATTAGAACGGTTGAACCTACTATTTTTAATGAGTAGTTTATGCTTTCTGTTCATTACTATCCGGCAGATAAAATATCTCAATAATATTATTGAACAAGATCATCGCCATATCAAGCGTATCACCAAACCCATGCTGGGTTTCAAATCTTTTGCTGCCGCAAAAGCTACGATTGCAGGAATTGAATTACACCATATGTTGAAAAAAGGTCAAATGGTTTGCGACAAGGATATGCCAGTTTGGCAGCAATTTTATGCGCTAGCAGCATAACTGCGCCCAGCAAAGGCTGGCTTTGACTTCGACTAATTTTTTGCGACAGAACCATTTTTTTTAATACATTATTTGACGGTAAGCCGCAAATCGTATCCCACTTAATTTTTTTAACAGAACATATATTTTTTTCAGATGTTATGCCTCTGTCGTAGATAATAATTCCAGAGGCAATATCATAACGAGCAAATGAGTTAATTAAGTCATGCAATGTACGTGAATCTGATACATTACCATTGAATGTTTTGTGGAAAATTGGAATGCCTTCTTCTTGTGTCACGCCTAGTCCAATTTGAATCAATGGCCTACCTTTTACGCCTTCTTTATCCTTGCCTAGCTTCCCAAAAGGGCATTTTTTCCCATACAAATAGGTATTGGTTACATCATAAACAACACCCGAGGATTTTAAGTTATATGTGGATTTCACCCTCTCAAATATTTGCTGTTGTATTTTATCATGCATAGATGCATCAATGGAATCCAGTGCTTTTAAAATACGATCTTCTGTCAGATTGTTTAGGTTAAGAATCATATTTAAATCAGTACGCTTAAACCAATCTGACATTTGATTTACGCTTTTATAATCGATGCAATGCGCAAAAACTAAGCTAAGGATTTCATCGCCGTACTCCCCTAATATTTCAGATAATCCAATTTTTTGACAAAAATAATTTAATACCACCAATGGGCCATGTAACTTTATCTCTTCAATAGAGATATCTGAAATTGAAGAAGAGAGAA
>CAIKAI010000014.1 GCA_903825325.1 Candidatus Shapirobacteria bacterium
ATGGCCAGTGCCGCCACGGCTGGATCGTTTCAATTTGTTACCTTCAACAAAGAAATTGATACGGAAATTAATCAATACACTAACGCCCCCTTCCAATTTATATACGGCGGGAGTTATGTCCCGAATGTTTCAATAATTGCTTCAACCTTGCCGCCTGGCATGAAATTGGGAACACTTTTATATGGAGCGAATGGTTTTGACACGATAAATTATTCTGGAGCGCCAACTCAAGCCGGAGATTTTACGGTTACCATGCTTTTGACCGACAACAATGGCGCTATGTTGACTCAGTCATTTGAATTTAAGGTCAAGAATGACGATGTTATCAAAATAAGCTCAAGCGACATTCAAAATGGCTACATTGGTCGGCCATATTCCGGCAGACTGGCCTACCATTATATAGGGAGCACTCCAACCATGGCGGCCATTAATTTTCCGAATGAAATAAGCTGCTTTCTAACCAGTACTAGCACGCCAGCATTTTTTTCTCAGGGAGAGGCTGTTATTAACTGTAGCGGTACACCGTCCAGGGTCGGTTCATATTCTGCCGCTTTCGGTCTGCAGGAGACGAATTTTTTAGGAGAGACTACAAACAAAAAGCCATCATTTTCCTTGAACATAATAGATCTTGACGCAATAAAGACAACACCTGTAAATTCAGAGGTCAAAACAGAAGATTGCCCCGTCATTTATGGCAAAAATGTTGAAAGTAAAAATGGCGTCTGCTCTTGTGTCCTTGGATTTTCTTGGAATGGTGGCAAAACTGCATGCGTAAAAGCTGTCAGCCAAGCTGTTTTAAAGAATAATGCCACGGTTTACGTTTCGCCCTCAACCTCTTCAAAAACAATTGGAGCCGTCAAAAAGAACGGAAAATATGAAGTTATTGATAATTCAAATAAAAATTTAGTAAAAATTAAATTTGGCAATAAAACTGGATGGGTTCTGAGAAAGTCGGTTAAAATTAATTAATAAAAATATGAAAAGGTATTTACTTTTAGCGTTGATGCTCTGTTCGTTGAGCTTCTTGTTGCCTACCACTAAGGTTTTTGCTGATAACGCCACGCAGTCTTTGGGCAACTCGGCCGGCGGTGGCGGAGGAGGAGGAGGTGGTGGTGGTGGAGTCCCGCTTTTTAGCCACGAAATATCTCTACAACCAGGTTGGAGCCTAGTTTCAACTCCGAGATTATTATCTTCTCACCAATTTTCTGCTTCCAGCACCTCGGCCAATTACGGTATATATGCGATGAATCCGAATAGCATGTCGAAGTGGTCGACGATGGCGGAGCTTGGACAAACTGAATTTCAACCATTGTTCGGCTATTTTATAGACAACAAAACTGGGACAAGTACAACTTTGACCTTCAATTATCAGCAAAACGTTGCCCCGAATGAGAGATTATTTTCTAATAATCTTTTACCCGGCTGGAACGCCATCGGGGTGGCAAATCCCAGTTATGCTTTAAAGCAAAAAGACCCAGATTATTTAAAAAATGGCAATATTCAAAGTGTTATTGATAGTTTTAAAAATAGCGTTCAGTCAATTTATGATTTGACAGCCAACCAAACGCCGAAGTCAACAGTGAAAATAGGAGATAGCTGGTCAAGCGCTACTTATGTCAACGCAAACAACCTCGATGATTTCAGAGAGACCAAGGCCTATGTTGTTTTTAATAATTCAGCTGGGATTTATACCGGCTTTCAAAATAATGATCCAATAGATGTTTGTGCTTCCAATCCTTCTGCTTCCGTCAGTATTGTTAGAAGTGATGGCTATCAGTCGGGGCAAATGATCGCTCAGAGTAGTACCGACGTTTCGCTGGGGAAGTTTATTCTTAGCGCTTCTGGAGATTCCATGACGATTAACTCAATTTCCCTTGGTTCGGTGCCTTACACTTTCGATACTTCATATATTAGCAATATCAAGTTGCTAGTGAATGGAAACTTGGTTAGCACAATGCAAAGCTGGGACCCTGGTGTTGTTTTTACAGATTTAGGAGCGGTTATTCCTAAAGGCGCAACCAGTAGTATCGAGGTGCTCGCTTCTTTTAATTCTTCAGCCTCTGGTGCCTTTCAAACTACGTTAACCGTTAATTCTCAGGATTCTTGCGGCGCCCCATCTACCAGCGGAGCTGCAACTGCTTCAACTACCGATTTTAATGTAGTGGCATCTTCTATATCTATCACAAACAATAATGCTTTTGGCCCCCAGAACGTGATGCAGAGAACTCAGAACCAAAAAATTGGTTCCTTCATTTTGCAAGCCGGATCCGCTGAGGGGGTGCGAGTGACCAACTTGCAGGTTGGTCTAGTTGCCTCGGGCACCGCCTTAACAAACCTGAGCAACCTTTATATAAGTGATAATACAACCCCGATTCAACCGCAATCAATAAATAGTTTTCCGGTTAATTTTACTATCCCGGCGAACGGTACCCACGAAGTCGATGTTTACGCGGATCTCGGCACCGCTACCAATAACGCCACCGTTAGTACATCTTTGATTGTTAACGCATTTGGCGCAGCAACCAACTCTATTACTTTGGCCAACGGCACTGGCGCCGCAGTTTCTGGTCAGACTTTGACTGTCACTGATGGCACCTTGGCTGTCCCGACTTTTGTTTCCGATAAATATAACAATAATGAGCTTGAGTTGTCCGGAAATACGGACACTAATTTTGGTTCATATAATCTTTTTGCCAGCAACAGTTATACCAATATTAGTGAGATGTGGTTTAATGTCGGTTCCGCCACGTCCTCATCCGGCAACAATAACGACTTAACTTCTGTCTCCATCGATGGCTTAACTACCAATATTGTCAATGGGAGAGCTCATATAATCGGGCTGAATATATCTTTCCCTAGTGGTCTTGCTGGCGGGATGCTTGATTTGATTCCAACTTTTGCCAGTATCACCGCTGCCGGTCAAAGTGGCGCCAAATTTGGTGATACGGTTAAAATAGTTTTATCTGATTACAAATACTCAGTGAATGGTGCCACGATGTATGGGTATAACGGCACTGGAGACATCAACGATGTCGTAAATATTAGCTCGCCCATCTCTGTTTTAACGACTTCAATACCTAGTATTGGTTTGTCATCTGACAATACTATCGGCATCAGTTCCGGGTATACCGGCGGTTCTTCTAGCGAATTAATGAGATTTCACTTTAGCAGTGATGATAACTCCGGTGGCGCCTCTCATCCAAATCTAAAGAAGATTACTATTACTCCACACTACTCCGTTGCTTTATCTAGCACCTCTACGCGAATGATTTATGTGTATGATAAAAACGATTTAAACACTGTCTTGGGTAGCGCGACTATCGGTGCTTCAGGCGTTGCTATTCCCATCGCTTTTACTAATGATTCTACTGTTTCTAACGGTTACAAAGAATATGTTATTAAGGCGGATACTCGTGGCGCTTGGAATCCTGGAGACTATTTTCAATTACAACTGACCGCCACCAATGATACTGCTGTCGGCGCTGGCACTGACTGGCAATGGAATGATGGCACCACAAACAGCTACCTGAATGGCTACTTACTTCAGTATTTGCCTGTATCTGGAAACTATTT
The DNA here is from genome assembly GCA_903825325.1 of Candidatus Shapirobacteria bacterium. Lineage (GTDB taxonomy): Bacteria > Patescibacteriota > Microgenomatia > UBA12405 > UBA12405 > UBA2283. Next base: position 3,574 of record CAIKAI010000014.1, read on the forward strand.
TGTTAATTAGTCTTTAATTTTCGGTTTATGAAAACAATAAAAATATTTTTAGCTTTTTTGGTTTTGCTGTTTCCAGCTGCACCGCTGCTGGCTGACGAATCATTTCCCGCTTTTCCTATGTCATTTTACGGAACGGCAACATTAAATGGTGCGCCAATGCCAGCTGGTTCAAAGATTCAAATTTACAATGGCTCTACTTTGCAAGGGGAAGTTGTTTTGCCTGAAAATGGTGTCTATGGCTATGACGATCCGACAAAAATAAAACTATTAACTGGGAATTTTTCTGGGAGTAATTTAACTTTTGAATATGTAATTAACAGCTCGGCCCCTCAAACTGGTTGCCAAGCCTTGGTGTACAATGGCGCTTTTGCCCCAGGAGCTTCTGTAGAAAAAGACCTGGTCTTTGACGGTGCCAGCTGCGCAGTAAAAGCAAGTTCTGGCGGTGGCGGAGGAGGCGGTGGCGGCGGCGCTAGCCCAACTAATTATTGCTCGGCGGTTACTTATGGTGAATGGGGCACTTCGCTTGGTCTACAGCACCGAGTTGTCTTGAGCCAGGCCCCAAATAATTGTTCATTGACCTCGGCTCAAATAGCGGCTGAATCAAGGCCTTACGTTGCCCCAGTTATTGAGCCGATAAGCTCTCAAGCCCCAGTTGTAAACCAGGCGCCAACTAAGACCAAACAAGTTTTAGGTGTTAAAAAATACGCCGATGGAGCATTATTAAAGGGAGCTAACGGCAAAGTCTACGCTGTTAAGGGCAACACTCTTCAATATATTTCCAACTCAAAAGAATTGGCAAAATATAAAGGAAAAATTATAAAAGTTAACGATGCCATTATTTCTTCTTTTGCTAAGGCTGCGGTCCTGGGAGTTAAAAAATATACCGACGGCACTTTGATTAAAGCCAAAGGTGGCACCAAAATCTACGTGATTAAAAGTGGAAAGAA
>CAIKAI010000015.1 GCA_903825325.1 Candidatus Shapirobacteria bacterium
GTCATGATTAATATTAGACCAGAACTATTGCATTTGTTAGTATAAAGTGTAAATTTATCTTAGAATAATTAATAATTATAATATTTTATGGCAAAAAACAGTATAAAAGTTGTAAAAAAATCGAAGAGTGATTTAGTATTGTTACTAGTGGTTTTAGGACTGAGCATGGTTCTTTTGGTAGCTGTTTTAATGAATATGAATCAATCGCAAGATAACCAAAGTAGTGCCGCTTACGGACATGTAAACACAAATACAAAGAGGCCAATGACGGATAAAGAGTTGAAGCAACAACTCCAAAAGCAAAATACAAATACCAGTAAAGTGAATACTCCTCAACAAACTAAACAAATGTCTGACAAAGAACAAAAAATATATAACGCAGCCCATCCAACATCTTCATCGGGACGTTAGTAACCTTCAGATTATTGACCTTTCATGATAACTTCGGTTTTGCAGTCAGCGACCGGACAAACTAATGGGCCACCCATGACCTTGCGAACCAGTGGCATGGCATTGTGACCAGCGACCCCACAACATAAAGACTCTACACCTGCAATTCGAGTCAAATCATTTAAAACTGATCCATCAACAACTTCGAAACACTTGTAAAAAGGATTACGCCTGGTTGTCTCGGATAATTGTTCATACGGCATATACTATTATTATATATCTTAGTGGATCAAAGTGAAAGCAATTTTTCCAAAATTTCTTTGGAGAGTTGGGGGTTGGCGGAGCCTTTAGAGGCTTTCATCAACTGACCGATTAAAAAGCCAATGGACAGAGGATTTTTTTGATAGTCAGCGACGGCTTTAGGATTGGCAGCAATTACCTCTTTAGCCAAGGTTTCAATGGCGCCAGTATCGGAGACTTGGAGTAGATTATTTTTCTGGGCAAGTTCTAATGGATCATCACCGGAATTGTAGGCGTCCAAAATTAATTGCTTGATGGCTGATGAGGATAGTTTATCTTTGTTGTCGTAAAGTGTTTTGAAGTGAGTCGGATTAATTTTTTCTAAAGTAATTTCAATGGTTTTAAGTGGGCCAATTAATAAATTGGCGACAAATTTGGCGTAGGTTGGATCGTTATTATTGACGATTCGATCAAAAATAGCCGAAAAACCTGCATCTTCTGACAACAAATTGGCGTCGTAGTCCGACAAGTTTAATGCCTTATATTTGGCAAATTTAACATCGGGCATTTCGGGTAGGGTTTGGCGAATTTCTTCAATTTGCTCCTTGGTGAATATAATTGGAGGAATGTCGGGCTCGGGGAAATAGCGATAGTCGGCGCTCCCCTCTTTTTCGCGCTGTAAAAAAGTTTGCTGCTTGTCGGCATCCCAGCCACGAGTGGTTTTGTTAGTAGAATTCTTTTCAATATGGTCAATTTCAAATTGTTGAGTTTGGCGATCGATTTCGTATTGAATGGCGGTCATGACACCGGTTAAAGAAGCGACATTTTTAATTTCGGCCATCGGCGTAAACTTGCCGTCGATATTAAGGTTAATAGTTGGCTCACAGCGCATGGAACCTTTTTCAATGTCGGCATCGGAAATACCCAAATAACGAACAATCTGTTGGATTTTTAATAAATATTTTTTGGCGATTTCTGGACTAGGGATATCTGGTTCGGAAACTATTTCAACCAGTGGCACACCAGACCGATTAAAATCCAACAAAGTTTCGCCGTTAACATGAACTGATTTACCAGTATCTTCCTCTTGATGGGCACGATTGATTCGAATATCAAATTCGTCGACTTTTAAGTGGCCGTTAATGGAAAATGGTTTTTGGAGTTGAGTTATTTGATAACTTTTAGCTAAATCTGGATAGAAGTAATTTTTACGTTCGAAGAAAGTTTCCTCATTAATGGTACAACCTAGAGCTAGACCTAATTTGATGCACCATTCACAGGCAGTTTTGTTGGGCACCGGTAGGGCTCCGGGGAGACCGAGACAAACTGGACAAGTGTGAGTGTTGGGCTCGGCATGAAAATGCTGGGCATCGCAACCACAAAACATTTTGGATTTGGTTTTTAATTCGATGTGGACTTCGAGTCCAATGATGGGGGTGGTGGTCATAATTCTTTATAACTACTTTGAAAGTTAACGACCACTAAATAAATACCAATTGCCATAAAAATAAGGTCAAGGTAAAGGTTGGTAGACATCGGTTTTTCAACAAGAATAGCAAAAAATTCATAAGTGGCAATCATCGTACCTATAACTAATTTAATTTTTTTGGGTAGATAGTTTTGATGAGTGATTTTGGTTTTCATGGTTTTTGTGAACAAATATAACCTGGCTTGCAATTCGGAAATTGATAACCTGAGTGACCGAATTTAAAATATTGATAGCCAGCGACCGATAAAAAAAAGACAAATATTATAAATATTGTTGCCAGGATGAACATAAATATTTTTCGAATCATTATCTAGGTTTTCGATTAATATAATTTTTTTGCAAATCTTCGTCGGATTTTCGCAAAATTGTTTGATGATCGCCAGGAGCAATATCGATATAAAAGTTTTTACAATTGATTAATTTATCAACTTCAATGGCCTTAAGTTCAGTGTATTTTACCGGGTCATAAACGGATTCGGCCAAGGCAATTTCATAATTATATTCAGGACCGAGAACCATTTTCAAATTATATTCATTACGATCTTTGACAATTTCAGAAATACAAATTAGAATGACGTTCTGAAAGTGGTTGGGTATTAGAATTTTTTCTTTAATATGGCAAAGGTTGGAAACTGTCGTTACAGATTGATCCTCAGTATAAATATCCACTTCAGGAACTCCGCGTTCTAACGCAACTTGTTTCATGGCAGCGGCTTCGGTCATTGGTGGCACAAAAATACAATTCCAGGACCATTTTCCGGAGAGTATAAGCTTGGTGACGGTTTTATTTTTGTAGAGTTTAATGGCGGTTTTTAAATTGGACAAACAACTTTCTGGGAGTGATCCATCTTTTTTAATACCAGTACCTAAAACAATGGCGACATCGTAGTTCATGTTTTCAATGTTCTTAATAGCCATTTTAATCAATTAAATCTAATTCTTTTAACTTGGGAATAACATCTTTTTCAAAGATTGAACCAAGTGGTAAGTTTTTGGAATTTTTGGAATCAACCCATTCGATAAATTCAACCTCATGCGAGGGATTGATTTTTCCAAGCCATTTATTGACCATAAAAACTTCCATTTTGACAATTGATTTTTGATCGTTGGCAGCCTGGGCAA
>CAIKAI010000016.1 GCA_903825325.1 Candidatus Shapirobacteria bacterium
AACAAAAACAAATCTATTTTTATCCCCAATGTAAATTAATTCATCGTCATGGTGCCAGCGGGAAAAGTGTCAGTGATGAACTCAACCAGTGGCGTAGGTTAATTCCCAGCAGTATTAAGTATCATGGATATTTAGAACATTACCTGATATTTTTAATTATTTGGTCTAGTCAAAAATGGCAACAAATCCGACGGTCAATTGGAAAATAATTATCCCCATTTTAATTATCGGATTTATACTCCGAGCCATTATTGCCCCTCTCAATCACAATGGCGACATGGCGGTACATATCGATTGGAGTCGAACTCTTTACCATATTAATTTAACAAACTCCTACTTTTATCCAATTTGGGCCTCTACTCCACCAACTCAACCACCAATAATGATGTCATTGTTTTGGCTATCACAGCATCTCTATCAAAATCGTTATATATTAGCTGAATTCCACAATTTTAGTCATTTTCCACCATCTGCTTTTATTACATGGTTTGCCCAAAATGGGGAAGTCATCCTTATTAAATTGTGGGCTATTGTTGGCGACCTCAGCAGTGGGCTCACCATCTACTTCTTAGTTTATGCCATTACCCATCGCCAAAAAGTTGCGCTTATAGCCTTGGCAACGGTCATATTTAATCCATTAACCATATACGAGAGTGCATTCTGGGGTCAAAACGATGTTGCTGCAGCTGTATTTATCTACCTTGCATTATTCGCTATGGTTAGCCCGGATGTTGACATATTAACGTTGCCGTTATTATTTATTGGTATATTGGTCAAACCGACAATCATTATAACTCTACCGCTTTTTTTGTTTTTCTATCTCAAAAAGATTAAGCTAAAATCGACAGTTCACCATGCTCTTGGATTAATCATTGGATTAAGTTTGGCCTATCTCAGCTTTCTGCCTTTTATTTATCACACTGAGCCTTCTTTGCCCCAAATTGAGACTATTGTTATCCACCGAATAATGCCTTCATCAAAAGGCATTATTCGTGCATCAAACTCTGCCTTTAATTTTTATGCATTATTTTATCAACTGGACCGCACCCCAGGAGACCAGCCATTTTTTTTCACCAACCTGAATACTCTCGGCTGGGTAATTACCTCTATTATTTTTATATTAGTATTAATCAAACTCTACCTTAGCCAAAATAGTCTAACTCTAATGACATTTTCTATCTTTATCTTCTGTCAAGGTTACTTTCTTTTTTCTACTGGCATGCTCGAGCGTTATTTCTTCCCAGGGTTTTTAGCAGCGGTTATTCTGTACAACACTACAAAAAACAAACTTCTACAAACACTACTAATAGTCCAAAATGGTCTTTGGTTCCTTAATTTGTTGTATTCCCGACCAGACAGCCAATTAATGGTCAAAACACTTTCTTTAATTTCCATTATTATCTACACCTACTTCTTATTATATTTTCTAAAGGCTACCGAACCAGCCTCATCGTCCGCAACCAAAAAGGTACTGAGCCATCAGGCCGATTGATTAATGCCAGGTCAACTAATTGATAGTTCCCATACAATCTATTCTGAGGTAAACAAGCTTCATTATCGACAAATAATATATCACTTTGGGGCATTTTATTAGCCTTCATATATTCAATCGACGGACATTTATCGGCAGAAAAAATCAAATTTCCAAAATCATATTTTCTTAGAAAAATGAACCATGGTTTTAAGCTATCGGGGGAGTTGGTTAAAATAATTTTTTGGTAGTTATTTCCCACCTCATCAATTTTTTTAACTAATTCAACTGCTCCACCATCACGATAATATGCAGCGATACTCATCTTCTGATGAACCATATACATGTGCCAAAAATACATAAAATTGGCTCCATATGCGAACACTGTCAATATTATTAGCCACTTCCACTGCTTTCGTAAATTGTATAGTTCATTGTAACCATAAGCAGAAACGACGACCAAAAACGGCAGCACCATCAACGCTCGTTGCATATTCGGAGTATCTTCAATTGTATATGCCGCCGATAACGGTGACACTATTAT
>CAIKAI010000017.1 GCA_903825325.1 Candidatus Shapirobacteria bacterium
ACAAATCCGACGATACAAATGGAAATGTTGTTGCCAACGATGTTGTGTCCATATTTCTCGTCAAATTTAATCTATCCTGCCCCAGTGGTAGGGTGGTAATAAATGCATTTTCAGCGTCATAATTAGTCTTTTTAGTCAACACCATCAACGCCCCCATCGCCGCTTCCAAATTCTTAGTTACCTTGTCCAACTCCTCTTTAGTGTCCGCATTTATCGTAATATACAACCCCATTTGGAAAAATCTTTCCTCACCTTTAACCAAATTTGCCTGCAAGTCTAAAGCGTCTTCTAGTTTTGCTTGTGTCGCCGGATTAACAATTCTTCCTCTTTGAATATCGGTTGTCAGTTCCGCCTCCATTTCGGTAATTTTTCTTCTCAAGTCATCCAAAATTTCTTTCCCATCCGATGGGTAAATATACATTGACACTGCCAACGACGCATCAAAGTTGATTAAAGACGACAACCAGTTTACTTCCACAAACCTTCGATTAATCACCGTAAACACTGTCCGATAATACTTATTGCCAATTTTAATGAAATCCACGTCTACTTCCAATGACGATGGTGCAATTATATCTTTTGTCGATACCAAACCCTGAGCAAAAGATCTTTTATTTGGATCCGTTACCACCTTAATTTCTCCCTGTGCTGGTACTGCTTCCGCCTTTTTTTTATTTAAATTAAAAATATTCATTTTATTTTGTGGTCACCATCGGCGTTTCAAAACTCGCCGATTGAATTCTTTGGACGTTCGCTGTCTCTTCATTATAAATTCTATAAAATAATTCAATCAACTCTTTTGTATTTAACGACCTAATTTCCAATCCTAATCTAGAGAACAATCTACCTAAATGATCTTTTTTTGGAGCTAAACTTGCTGCTGCCTTTTCCAAAATATATTCCTTTTCAAATGGTAACCCCTTGGCCTCTTTTTTAGTAAAGTTTGGAATTCCCCCCAACATTTGACTCTGCATACTTTTAATTCCTAATTCCAAAATTGAAAATGGCACCACCACATAAAAAGCCTTCGACAGTACGTCATTTTTCTTAACTGTCTCTTCAATGAACTTTCTGTAATAGGCAATCCTTTCCTTCAATAAAGGATTTTCCTGTTTATCCTGGGCATTCTTTAGGTTGTTTAGGTAATAAGTTACATCCTTCGCGTTTGAGTAAATTACAATTTGGATGGGAAAGTTAAGAGAGTTTAATATCCCACCGTAAGCATAGACCAAAGCACTCTGTTCCCTTTCCGACAACAAATCAAAGTTCACCGACGAAATTTGCATCACACTCACACAAGATCCATCTTTAAGCAACACCATTCCATCAACGATATCCTCAATTGGAAGGTGGTCCTGGGTTGTGCCACGGATAGCTATTTTTAAAGGGTCGACTGCCATATATTAATAATAACCTAAATAATTGCTTGTATCTTGATTGGGTCAATAATAGTATTATTTAGCGAAATTTCCACCCGGTTAAAATTATATTTTTCTTTTTCCGTAATTACCAAATATTTTCCATTCCCCAAAGGCGTCGAAGTTTTAAATTGACCCAATGGATTTGTTTTCAATACCCTTGCTGGATTTCCATTGCTATCTTGAATTTCCACGATTGCTCCTTCCACAATTTTTCCCTCAATATCAGTTACCATCCCTACCACCATGTTTGGAACATCTGGTTTGTCGGGCATGGGAATTTCTCCAAATATTGCTTGACCTGTCGCTGCCAACTTTTCTGATTTTAGTCCTAAATCTGCCTTTTTATCTCGCCAATCAGCTTCGGTAACTGCAGCCTCTCGTTCCGGCAATTTGCTTTCTGGTGCCATTCCAATTTTGCCAATATTATTTGGCACGCTTATTGTTTCAACTTTCAAACTTTCAG
>CAIKAI010000018.1 GCA_903825325.1 Candidatus Shapirobacteria bacterium
CCATTGCCATTAGGATTGAAACCGATTGCGGTAGTGCCATAGGCATCAGTTTGAGGGTTGTTATGATGAGTATCCTGCATTAGAGTGAATGCACCCTGATACACCAAATCCGATTGGGATAATAAGCCATCATCGGCATACACCGGAGATGAGAAGGCTATCACGCAAGCCAGAGAAATTACTATATATACCCCAGCTCCAAGAATTCTAAATGCTTTTTTTTTAATCATATCTTTCTTCGATGTTCCTATCCATTTGAGATTTAATTAACTATTGCATTTAGATTATTAATAGCTAATTCAAGTAGTCTGCCCGCAATTCATAATCCGCAAAACTATCTAACTATGACATCCACCTGACTGACCACAACATTCCCCGCCCTATCATAGGCTTTGACCAACATGCCATGGACGCCTGGAGTGGCATCACTTGGCACTTGGAAGGTTGACATTATTTCTTCACCATTCATGCTTTTTGGCGCGTTGATATATTTGACCTTACCGTCGAAAATAACTTTGAATTTATCAATCTTGTCGTTATCTTTGGCTTTCCACCAAATTTCGCTCCCTTTGGATTTGTAAAGCTTGTTAGGCAGATTGGTGAACACCGGATCTTCCGAATCAACTTCAACCGTAAACTTCTTGGAATAAGGTGGACTGTCTGTCAAGACAATAAATTAGCTTCAATTAGATGGATTTGATTTTTAAAAATTAATTGATTAACTGGTAAATATATTTGAGCCGGAGTTTTGTAGTCGAGCGACTGGTGAATCCGGCGGTGATTGTAGAATTGAAAATATTGAGTGAGGCCAATCCGAGCTTCTTCGATATTCTGGTAATCATGAATGTAGATGTTTTCATACTTAACGGTACGCCATAATCTTTCAGTGAAAATATTGTCCATACAACGACCGCGTCCGTCCATGCTGATTTGAATCCCACTCTCTTTTAAAACAGCAATGTAATTCTCCGCAGTATATTGTACACCCTGATCTGAATTGTGAATTTCCGGCGTAGCAGTTTCCAAAGCTTCCTTTAATGCTTGAATGCAAAATTCATTCTCGAGCGTTGTGGAAAGTTTCCAGGAAAGGACATAACGGGAATACCAATCGAAGATAACCGTCAGGTAGGCAAAACCGTTTTTCAGTCGGATATAGGTGATGTCAGTGCTCCAGACTTGGTTGATGCGGACTATTTCCAAATTTTTTAAAAGGTACGGGAATTTTTTGTGCTGTTTGTCGCCTAGGCTTAAATTTAGCTTGCTTCGGGGGTAAATTGCTTGCAGTCCCATCTCTCGCATCAGATTCTGGACATAGCTGCGGGAAATCTTAATCTCATGGGTTATCTCTAATTCTTTTTTAATTTTTCTTGAACCATAGAACGGGCAGGCGGTGTAAATTTCATCAATGGTGTTTTTGATTCTGATTTCTTGCTGATTGATAATCGGTTGGTAGTAAATTCCGGAACGGGAGATGTCGAGTAGCTCGGCTTGGCGAGTCAGGTTAATTTTGGAATTATTCTTTTCAATCAAACTTAATTTCTCGTGGGAGCTCAAGGTTGAATTTTTTTTTGAGCCACGAGATTTCTACTTCTCGCTGGCCTATGATTTTGTATAGCTCTTCGATGGTTCTTTCTTGGCTGTAATTTTCTTTTTTCCTTTTGTCAGAAAACATTTTTTCCGCCTCTGTTTCCAGAACCTTTTTCCATTGCCCGATTTGAGTGGGATGGATTTGGTGGAGGCTGGCTAACTTGGAAACCGATTCGCCCTTGATAGCTGCCAAAGCAATCGAGGCTTTTTGCTTTGGGGTGTATGATTTTTTCATACTTTAATTGTATCATACTCATCTAATATGGTTGTCTAGATTTGCCAGTCCATTATAG
>CAIKAI010000019.1 GCA_903825325.1 Candidatus Shapirobacteria bacterium
CATTAAAAATAGGACTGGATTCTAAATTAAAAATTCCATTTTCAAATAATGCATATTTTAAATATTTGACAGTAAATTCATCCATTTCATTTTGCATTGCATATTCCGTAAACAGATGTCCGCCATAAAATGAAGGAATGCCACAAAGCCAAAGAAAGTTAATAAAATGAGTATTGTCGCTATACCCAAAAAATGGTTTTGGATTGTTAATAAAGGGTTCTTTTGGTAGATTTTTAATATAGGTAATTTGGTCGTCTCCACCAATGGAAGCGATAACTGCTTTTATTTCCTTATTCTCGAAGGCACAAATCAAGTCCTTTGATCGTTCTTCTGTACTGGCACCAAGTTTCTTGGTGGCTGGAAATTCGACTGGTTCTAATCCAAAAATCTCACGGAGTCGAAGCAGACCCAACTCATAAACTTCAGGCCATCTTCCTGGTGCAGCAAACGATGGGGAAAGAATGGCTACTTTATCGCCCTTTTTTAGTTTTGGAAGAGTTACAAAATTCATATTATTATTTTATCACTTACTACATCACACCCTCTCGGGGACATTGGTCTGGTACGAAATTGAAGCTAAACAGGAACAAATGGAAAATTGATCAGAAGAGTTACTTTGCCTATATTACATAGAACTATAGGGAACAACTTGATTTTGGCGGAGGAGGGGGGATTCGAACCCCCGAGGCCTTGTGAGCCGCAGACTTTCCAGGTCTGTGGAATGAACCACTATCCGACTCCTCCATATTTTAAAAGTACTGTTGAAAACCACTCAACTTAAATCGTTGTTATTATCTCATCTTAGCCCCCTTTCCTCAAAGGGGGTGGTCCCGCAGTAGCGAGGCCGGGGGATTTCGCTATTTTTTCCCCTTCATCCATTCATCCAACTTTATCTTTGCCTTTTTCAATAGCACTTTTTCACTATCAAACGCCAATTTACCCGAAGCTTCCTCATAATTTATCCACAATCTGTCCAGCACTACTTCCATATCGTAATATTTCAAATTGCTCTCTCCGGCATACTCCATCAAAAAGAAAGTCACTTTTTTAATAATCTTTCTTTTTTGTAACTTATCCCAAATAATATAATCATTTGAGCCTATCTTACTGACAATTTTACTTTTAATCCTGCCTTCTTCCTCCACTTCTCTTTGTGCCGCCTCTTTTAGCACTTCCTTATCTTTTAAATGCCCCTTGGGAAATTTACACACAGTCCCTTTACTATTTCCAGTTTTACCCGCCCTTTTTGCCAAAGTTTTAATCACCAACCACAGAACTTTACCTTCTTCAATTTTAAAAACTATTCCCCCTGCCGACCGCTCATCATAATATAAATTATCATCAATTTTCTGTTCCACCATGTTTCTATTATACCCTGAAGCCAGCGCAGCCGCGTTTAAATTGTTTTGCAATTTATTACGCGGTGTTCTCGCCGGGGGTCGAACCCGGATCGGTCCCTTCGGAGGGGACTATCTTATCCATTGGACTACGAGAACTTACTCCCTATTTTATCAGTACTTCATCAATCGGTCTTCTGCCTGTTCTTTTCGCTGGTTTTCGTGCATATCCAATTCGTACCAGCAATTGTGCTTTTCCTTTTATTTTCATTTTTTCCGCGATTTTTTTTCTAAACCCTGTCAATTCCACCGGACGGTTAAAAATGCTATTGCTCAACCCCAACTTAGTGAGTTCTAAGGCCAACTCTTCGTATAATTCTCCAGCCTCCACCCAATCTTGAATCGTTTCTCCTTTGCTAGTAATTATTGCCATTGCTGGCGATTTACCCAACATATCCTTGTCTTTTGTGGCAACTTCTTTTGCCCTCTGACTATCTCCCGCAAATAAATACTTAATTTCTGCCGCCACTTTATAAAAATTTAATACCCCAGTTGGTAAGCCATCTTTTGCCATTTCTACATCGTCTCTCAACCATTCTTCCATTTCCAGCATTAACTCTTTATTTTTGTACCACACCAAATCAGCTTCATACGCCAAGTTTGCCAGTTTTCTTTTTTCCGTAATATTCAAAATATATTTAATATCTGTTCTCTCTTTCCCGGCGATGTCTTCAATCTGTTTCCACTTTTTTTCTTCGATTGCTTTGCTAAAATATTTCCCCCGGTTTGTTTGTCTCTCTTTAATTGCCTTTATTCCCTTCAGTTTGTTGTTTGACTGCGTTTCTGAGACTACCACCACCTCAATTTTCTTATCCACAATTTTATATGTCAGTTCCAGTCCCAAATCATTCCCTGCCACCACCATATTTCTCACTGCTGCTCCCATCGAAATATACAGTTCGCGATTATTTGGATCGACTACCCTCCTAGCTCGACTAAAATCCGGGAAAATCTCTATCTTTTTTTTGCCGATTCTAAATTTCCACGGCTGACTGTTATGTCCTGACGGTGCCAATATCGCGTATTCTACCAATGTTCTCAGCTTATCATCCATTTCAAACTAATACGATTCTAATACTAGTTTAATTATATTCCCATTCTTCCCAAATGCAAATCGAATTACCTTGGAACTTATCAATTAATTTATCTGGCGGAACGTGTAGGTCTGGAACTTAACTGTCACTATAACCCTACTCCCCATTCTACCCCCTAATAGGCAAAATAGTTACAAAAGTGACACTATAAAAAGGGAGGAGGGGCAATTTGGTGTATTTACCAACTTGCATTTTTGTTTAAGTAAGTATAAGATTGTTGAAGAATGACAACTGATGATTTTTTAACCATTTCAGACGTAGCAGCTTTACTTAAGGTCCACCCGGAAACGCTTCGAAGGTGGGATAAAGACGGGACTTTACCGGCAGTGAAAATCAACGACAGGGGTGATAGACGGTGGAGAAGAATCGACATACTAGCCTTTATGGAGGGTCAGTCAGAAAAAGTGGGCGCGGGTGCCAGTGTAGTTGGAGATTATGAGATAAAGCCTTTCAGTAATGGGTTTGAGTCATTACCAGGCCGATTTGGATTAATTGCAAAATTTAAAGCATTTAAAAACTTCGAATCAATTGGTTTTGCTTTTGTGATGGATGGAACGATGGCTATGGCCAACATTGGTGACAAAACCGACCCAATTGAATTAGCTTCCCAGACAATGCACGACAAAATAATGAGCAATAATTTTTTTGATGGCGACATGTTTACCTATGAGTACCGCAACCGACGTTTTGAGCCAGTAGAATGGCCGAGTTGGTGGGAAGGCGAAAAAAGTATTGGGCTGATAAATGGAATGAGAGCAATGATTGAAAACATAAGTCCGGTCATGGCTACATCTGGAATCGGAGGGACCGAGACATGGAGAATCGTTTTGTCTTTTTTGACCAAACAAAACACAGATTGGGTTAAATGTCCTTACGGACCAAATCTAGACAAAGTCGAGTATTATTTAACCGTAACCAGTGAAGCTTTAGAGGATCGGGCCAAACAACCACTTTCGGAGAAGGGGGTGGCAGTATGCGCTTTAAGATACATTCGAGATAGATTTGAAAAAACCAAAGATGAGAACGGGGAAAGATCTGTTCAAAGAATCGACGAGACTAGCTCAAACTTTTAACCAGAATTTTTCAGTCCTACCTGTTTGAGGAGAAGATTCACCAGTTGTTCAGTGAATAAATCAGTGCTTGTTTTGTTCTTTTTTCTTATGGTTTTAGGTTTCTTTTTGTTCATATCTATTTTTATCATCAATTTCTTTTGGTGATAAGATTCACCTATAACTTATGTTTTTGTCAGATCAGGCGGTAAAAGAATTTAAGGAAATCTACGAAGCAGAATTTAAAGAGAAACTGACTGATGGTGAATATAGGGTAAGGGCCGAAAATTTTTTAAGATTAATGGAACTAATAACCAAACCAACGGCTAAAGAGGTGCCAAAAAAATGACTCAAGAGGAAATAGACCGATTGGTTAAATTTTTCGAGTTGTTAATTAAAATCGACCGGAAACAAGATACTAATTCAGAACACACAGATGAATATATATCTCGACATTGATGGAGTAATAATGGCTAACGATAAGCGAGTGTCGATGTATTCGCACGAATTTGTCGATCATTTGGTTAACAAATACCCGGTTTACTGGCTGACGACCCACTGCAAAGGCGACGCCTCCTACACTATCAATCATTTAAAAATGTTTTTTAACTCCGAAACAATCAAATTATTCGAAAAAATAAAACCCACCAACTGGGACATACTGAAAACCGACGCAATAGATTTTTCGCAACCATTTTTATGGTTTGATGACGATCTTTTTACTGAAGAAAAGCAGATTTTAAGACAACACGGTTGTTTCGACTCGTGGGTGCAAATTGATTTGGGTAAAGACGAAAATCAATTAAAAAAGTATCTAACAACCTAACAATCGCTTTCTTTTAAAGGCTTTGAATCATTTGGTTCGACTATTTTTCCTGTCTTAAGATCAAATCCTTTGGCGAATTCTATAGTGTAAATGCCCATACTTTTGGCGGATTTATCAACTGGTTGGTCAGACATTTTAATCAATTCGTCAATCTTTTTATCATCGGTGGTCATCAGAAGCGGAATCCAGTTAATATAACTCCATTTTTTAATTTTGGTGTCGTAGTCATTTGGTAAAACTAGTACTGAATATAATTGGGGCAAATCGGCCATCATGTTTCTAAATTTTGTCATCCGATAGTCCTTTTCAAACAATTCACCTTGGGGGTTAGCCCAATGTTCTTTTCTGAGAGGGTAGTTTCGAGCGAATTTTATTTTGATAGCAATCACCCCATAAACTGTTATCTCTTTTTTCTTGTCCAATTTCTTTTTAAAGTTTTCTATTTCAATTCTTAAAACACTAAGGCTGGGGTAAAGCGGCATCATGGGATAGAGAAATTTAAGATTGTCTCCGCCGGAAATAAAAACCAAGGCTAAAAATGAATCTTTGGGAAAATCTGGTTCGCGATAGCAGTACTTCACTGTGGTCATATAACCGAAATTTTAACCCTTATGGGTCAAATATGACAGTTTTTTGACAAAATTTTGAACCTAAAAAAACATCTTTTCCCAATAATGTATAAACGAATCATTTTCTCGGTCTACAAT
The DNA here is from genome assembly GCA_903825325.1 of Candidatus Shapirobacteria bacterium. Lineage (GTDB taxonomy): Bacteria > Patescibacteriota > Microgenomatia > UBA12405 > UBA12405 > UBA2283. The sequence continues at coordinate 5,074 of CAIKAI010000019.1, forward strand.
TCTATTAAGTCGTCTACAGACGGCTTTTTTAATATTTAAATTTGAAAAATGAACCAAAAACAGTCCATCCAAACCGTCCAAGTTAATATCGCTGACCTCAAAGCGTCAGATTATAATCCACGTCGGTGGTCGAGAGACCAAGTTATAAATCTCAAAGA
>CAIKAI010000020.1 GCA_903825325.1 Candidatus Shapirobacteria bacterium
AATCGATTTTTACCAAAAGAGAAGAAGTTGATAATTTTGTGGCAACTTTAGGAAAAGAATTTAAAGTTGAATCGGTAGAGGGCAGGGAAGTAACCAGGTCGCCGCTGCCGCCATATACGACTTCTAAACTACAACAGGCCGGAGCGAGGCGTTTTGGCTGGTCGGGAAAAATGACCATGAGCTTGGCGCAAAGACTGTATGAAAAAGGGTTGATTACGTATCATCGGACAGATGCCGTCAATTTGTCGGCCAAGGCAGTGGAAGATTTTCGTAACTATATTGGTAAAGAATTTGGTCAGGATTATGTAGTGCCAATCCCTCGACTTTATAAAAATACTTCCAAAAATGCGCAGGAGGCACATGAAGCAATTCGACCAACTAATGTGGCTAATCGTGAGCCGCAAGATATAGATGTTAAAGAGCTAAAACTTTATCAAATTATTTGGAACCGAGCGGTGGCGACCCAAGGAGCAGTGGCAAAAATGAAAAATACCACTGCTGAATTGTCCAATGGAATTGGTATATTTAAGTCAGTTGGAGTAAGAATGTTGTTCGATGGCTTTTTAAAAATATCAGGAGAGAAATTCGAAGAAGAAATACTTCCGGAATTAAAAATTGGGCAAACTCTGAACTCTAAAAATCTAAATATAATTGAGTCAGAAACTAATCCACCGCCACGCTATACTGATGCGTCATTGGTGGCGTCGTTGGAGAAACAAGGAATTGGTCGACCATCGACATACGCCCCAATTATTTCGACTATTCAACTTCGACAATACGTGGAGAAAGAGGAAGGGAAGTTTAGACCGACCAGTTTAGGCGGGGCGGTTAATGAATTTCTGGTAAAAAACTTTGAAAATATCATGTCACTGCCGTTTACGGCGGAAATGGAGGAAGATTTGGATTTGGTGGCTTTGGGAAAATTGGATTGGAAGAAAATGATGAAAGATTTTTGGGGAGATTTTGATAAAGAAGTGAAATCGGTAGAAAAAAATGCGGAAAGGGTCAAGGTGGCTGTAGAGAGAACTGGGGAAAAATGTCCGGAGTGTAAAGAAGGGGAGTTGGTGATTCGTTTGGGAAAATATGGCAAATTTATTTCTTGTGATCGTTTTCCTGATTGTAAATACACCAAGCAATACCAAGAACCAGCGGGATTTATGTGTCCAACCTGTGGCAAAGAGGGGGTAGTGCGGCGGACCAAAAGCGGCCGAAAGTTCTTTGGCTGTTCGGATTATCCGAATTGCAAATGGGCGGGGTGGAAGAAACCTTAACGGGTGGGAGGTTTTGGTCCGTAATGGCCGCTGGGAGTGGTGACTTTTAAGGTAGCGCCAATAGAACTTGATGGGTGGTCTTTAGGTGATATATTATTGTTCTTTTGAAGAGTCTGCGTTAATATTTCGTATTCTTCCGGAGTATAAGGTTTGCGTGTTGCTGGATTGATTGGTCGTTTTTCAATATTTTCTTTTGCCATGGTGGATTGTAATCAAAATTTCTAAAAATATAAAGCAACAAAATTACAAGGCAAAATTTTAGTTGTTCTTGCTCGTAGTTTTTTTCCAGCCTTGCTTAACTTCTACAGACTTTTCAATTTGATGTGTTTTTTGTTCGCCACCGGTATATCCAGTTTGAACGCTATTTTGAAATCTGTCTTTGAGTTGGGTCCCGAGGATGTTTCCTTGATTAGCTTTCTCTTTTTCTGCAAGAGCTTCAGCAACGCTTCTCACATCGAGAGCATGTTGATTATCTGGATCGACAGCTTGACTAGCTTGATCGCGATTATAGATTGTGTTTCCCACGAGAGTTCTGCGGTCAACACCACCAGTGGTAGTGGTGGAATAAACAGTTTTGGCCTCTGCAGGTTTTTGGCTACCCCCGGTAGCTTTGTTGATTAAATTGTCGTATTTTCCCATAATTGTATGTATTGTATATGTAACTTATAATATAGTCAAGGATTATGTTTTTGGTTGCTTTTGCCGTACTTGTGGCATTCTGGCTAAAGATTCGGTAGCCTGAATGAACTGCACTTCTAGGCTTTTATCATCTTTAGTAAAGAATCTGGTTTGTGGTTGTTTGTCCATAGTTATAAGATTGATTGATTAACAACAAATTTTAAAATATTAACTTCTTCTTGGGTGTGATCGGGCATTCTGCGTAGTAAAATTCCTACAGCTGTATTTAGCTGGTCGGTTCTATTAGCTCTGACTTCAGGCATTATAGCTTTGGGAAAAGCTTCAGGAGGGGTAAACTTATTTTCAGACATAAAATATTTAATTAGTAATAATTAAATATAGGCCGTCTTATAATATCTTGTCAATGACCAAATTCAGGGAAATACGGAGATGGTGCGGAGAATCAACACAATTGGGTTTAATTTATTACTTACAAATAGTACTTGGGTCACAAGAATCTCGTTTAACACATTTTCGACATCTGGTTCCTAAGTCTTTATGTGAGCCAGTTTGCATAAGCTGATCGGCGTTACGTGTCTGTTGAGCTGCCTGTTGAGCTTCGGTTCGACTCATACCAAATACAGCATTGATTTCATCTGACAAGCCTATTAACTGATTACCTTTTAAGACTCTTATTGTTTCTGACATATTCTATTTAGAATAAATAATATAGAGGAGTGTCTGATAGCTACTTGCGAAAGTATAGGAATATCATTGATATGAAAAAAAGAATATAATGAAAATTTGGGGCTAGGTAGTTTTTTTCTTGCCCCATCTTTCCTGAGATATTCTGATGAGTTTGTCGCGTTGTTGGTTTTTGCAATCGAGCGGAGGCAGGGAAGTAGCATAGAAGGGTTGGGTGGTTTCGGAATCGATACTTAATTTACAAATCATTTGATACTTACCAATTTTAACCAAATCGTCGGCGGGGAATTTGGGGCCAAACTCTTTTTGAAGAATAAAAGCGTCTTGATTACCAACAACAAATGAGAGGATGGAACCAACGTTGCCAAAGATAGCATCCTGAATGGTACGATCAAGCTGGCTCATGTATTGATTGGCGACGATCAGATTTAATTTAAATTTACGAGCTTCGGAGAGAATTTTGATGAAGGCATCGGTGGCAAAATTTTGAAACTCATCGACATAAAGATAAAAGTCGGCGCGGTCTTCCTGAGCTTGGAAAACCCGATTCATGGCGGATAATTGAATTTGGGTGATCAACATGGCACCAAGAAGGGCGGAATTATCTTCACCCAACTTGCCGGTGCTAAGGTCGGCAATAAGGATTTTTTTGCTGTCCATAATTTCCTGAATATCAATTTTGGAGTGGGCATGGGCAATGGTATTGCGGATGTTGGTAGAAGAAATAAACTGACCTACTTTATTTAAAATTGAGGAAATATATTCCATGCGGGTGCGATCGTCCATGACGTTGTATTCATTGATCCAAAAGTTTTTGAGGGTGCGATTTTGAAGCTTGTCGACAACTTTGGCTCGATATTCCTTACTGGTTAAAATCTCGACAATGTGGGTCATGTCGGAGCCAGGGGTGTTGACCAAGGTAATAATGGCATTACGCAAAATATATTCCAAGCGTGGACCCCAAGAAGTGCCGTATAGTTTTTTGAAAATGGAGAGAACGCCGGAGGCGACTAATTCGGCTTGGGATTCGTTTTTGGCCTCGAGAACGTTGAGAGGATAAACATAATCGGGATCGGCCGGGTTGAAATAACAGCAATCATTGATACGATTGCTGGGGATGTAGTCGAGAATGGTGGAGCATAAATCACCGTGAGGATCGATAATTGCCACGCCGCGGCCTTTGCGAATGTCGTCGATGGCCATGTTAGCAATTAATGTGGTTTTACCGGTACCGGACTTCCCAATAATGTAGGTGTGGCGGCGACGATCTTCTCCCTGTTTAATGCCAAAAATTGCGTCTTTGTTGCGAAATTCAGTTTTGGCAAAAAAAGTAATGTTTTGTTTTTCTTCGTCGGTGGTACCGTCGGCAACCGGCAAGTTTTCGGGTGGGTCGGCATAAAGTTTTTTGCCCCAGGCGATGTTGGGTAATTTGGTTAAATTATTGGGAAAATGCCAGAGAACGGCCAATTCTTCGGTGTTGAGGATTTGAGTGTTAACACTGATTTCGCGCTTGATAATCGAATTGAGAATTTTATTTTTAGTGAAAAATCCGGGAGAGACAGTGCGAATAAAATTGCCCCGAGGGCTGGTGTAAATGCCAAACGATGAAGACAGAGAGCTAATCAGTCCGGGATTGTTGCTGAACAAATTAATTTGAGTTAATAGACCGGGGTATTGAATTTTGGTTTCAAAAACGGCTTTGTCGGGGTGGGCTTGGCGAAAACCTTTTTCTTTGTCGACTAAAATGCCGTTTTGAATGACGGAAATAATTGAGCTTTGCCAATTGGTGGGGGCATTGCTAATTAAAATTTGATAAAGGAAAAAATCGGCGGGATTGGGAGCACGCGACAGGGGAGCTAAGACCGATGATAGGGGGTCGGTGTCGCGGAAATCTTTGGCAATTTTGAGAGGATAAGAGTAAGGGCGAGATAGAGAGAGCTGAGTAAATGTAAAACCCCTCTCTCCGGCGTTCGCCGGAGTTTCTCCCCTTGACAGGGGAGACATATATTTAGCTAAATAATCCTCTGTTTCACGGATGACGGCGTTGGGGTATTGAGCTAGAACTTGGGTACGGAAAAAATCGGCAGTGGCTTCGGGGGCAGTGACAAAAAAGTGAATTTGGCCATCTAATAGGACAATTTCCATGGAGGCAATGGTGTGCTTTTTGCCAATGATTTTTTGCCAAAAAGATTTTTTGGTAAATTGGGTAAAGTTAGAAAAAAGAGAAGACATCGATTCGAGAGTGTTTTCATTGTCCTGAGGCAAGCGAACTTCCATGAATTTGAAGTTATTTTCGGAAGGCATAAAAACATTATATATTAAATCCCTCTAAATCTCCCTTTAACAAGGGAGACTTATTTTTTGGAGACGAGAATTTAATTATATAAGAGGATTGAGAATATTTGGAGGATGGTAAAAAAAATGGTTAAAGGTTAAGCTTGGGTCAACGATGAAACGAGTGGAACAGGTAACCAATGAAAGACAAAAAATATTATTAGGTGTGAGAAATCTTAGGTTAGATCCAAATTATTTAAATGGATTTGATGATGATGAGTTAAAACAAAGAATCGTGGCTGATATCAAACGACGGGGTGCTCAACAGGAAAGAAGAATCAGAGAATCTTTTTTTAACCAAATAAGAGAAGAGGGTAAGTAATATGAAAAAAAAGATTGGCACGATTGGCTCAAAAAGGTGAGCTGATTGTAGGCGAGATTATTGAGAGTTACTATTTGGATAGTCCCGAAGGACAGGAATTATTGGATCAAGAAAAATTGATGGTAAGACAACAAAGGAGAGATGAGGTTTTACCCCAATTGAGAAAAACATATTCTCCAGAGAGATAACTAACACTTGAATTTTAAACCCCTCAGTCCGGTGTCTACCGGACAGCTCCCCTTGACAGGGGAGCCTTTAACTTCTACTTGAATAATGTAAGCTTCTGGTGGTAGATTATAAAACGTCATTAATATCGACTTTACTGCATAATGGGTATGTACCGTTTGCGATATAGTGTGATATTATAGACCCAATTCGAAACAGCAGGCCGCCAAGTACTAAAGCGGTACGGAAACAGAGAATTCGGCGGGTTGTTTTGAATGCTCTCTAACAACCTGCGTATTGCTTAAAAATCCTCTTGTCCCTTCGGGACGTTCCCCTTTGAAGAAAGGGGACTTTTCTTTTAAATCCCTCTTTTTTTATTTCCGTTTGGGTGGAATCGAACTAATTCATAATCCGTAATTCGTAAAACGTAAAACGAGATTGTGGCGTGGTTCGATTTTATCCAAATCCGTGGATAAAAAAAGAAAGAAAAAAAGGAGAATATAAAATGCAAGTCGTTGTTTCGAAGACAGACCCCGGACATCCGGAAACTTGTTGGGCAGCGAATACCCCAACAGAAAACAATACAAACCCATGTTTGGTTTGCCCTGACAAAGCGAAGTGTGTAGAACTGTGTCAGAAGAGGTCAAAATGACCCCCAAGGGAACTTCCATTTTCTGGAAAGGGTCATCAGGCCAGCAGGGCAGCCAGCTGGGCAAGAATCCCCAGGCTCCTCTTTCGGAGGAAGCCTTGGCGTTTTTGAGCCAAACCAATGATGATGTACCTCGCAGTTTGCCGCCAGTAACCCACAAAAAGATTAACGTCCAAAAAGGCGGCTAGTGTTTTGGGACGACTCCTGAGAAATTTTTGGGAGTCGTCCTTCAACACAAAAAACAAAGAACAATCAACACAATAAGCAATACGCAGGTCACAACAAAATTTAAAAAGTTATAAGTTTAAGTCCCGACTAAGTCGGGATTGCATTTTAAGGCAAAATTTAGCTCTGCGTTTCAAATTTTGACCTAAAAATTCTAACAATACGCAGGCCACAAAAAAATTTATTTTTATTAATTTAAAAAAAAATGGGAAGAGGAATATCGGGATTTTTAGTACAAACATTGACCATTGGAAAAGAGGGGGGTAGCGGTCGCTCAATTATTGATCAAATTGCGAGAGCGACAGATCCGAGACGAACGGTCGCAGTGTCAGGATTAAGCGCAGAGGATAGACAAAAAATTGATGACATTATTG
>CAIKAI010000021.1 GCA_903825325.1 Candidatus Shapirobacteria bacterium
ACATATTGTAATAAAACCAAAGATTTAAATCCCTCTCTCCGACGTTCGCTGGAGCTTCTCCCTTTGACAAAGGGAGACACTGTAGGAATATGTTAAGATAGCGTTGTGAAGGGATTTTGGGAAAAACTGGAAAATATTTCATTGTTTTGGTGGCTTTTGTTAATTCCAACGCAATTGGGAAAACATTTTTGGCCGGAATGGAGTCAGGTAATGGGGGCGAGATCGGATTATTTAGGACCAATCCTTTATTTGTCTGATATGGTCTGGTTGATATGGGTAGGAATCGGGTTGATTTTAAAATCCAAAACCAAAAATCGAAAACCCAAAGAAATATTTAGCTTTGAAAGTCTATTAATCGGATTATTTGTAGCCCTGAATATTTTGGTGGCGGGAAATAGGTGGGTGGCAATTTACAGATGGCTGAGGATCGGACAATGGATAATTTCTTTGAAAATAATCCAAACCTCAAAATTCAAAGCCCAAAGATACTTAATGTGGATAATCCCCTGCTGGATAGCAGTAGAATCGCTTCTTGGCTTAGCACAAATTACAAAAGGTGGAAGTTTGCAAGGAATGTGGTATTGGTTAGGAGAAAGAAGGTTTACTTTAACGACGATTGGAGTGGCACAAATGTCGGTGTTTGGGGAAGGGTTGATAAGAGCATATGGGACTTTTTCTCATCCAAATAGTATGGCGGGGTTTTTGTTGGTAGGACTGTTGTTGTGGCAGAGGTTAAAAAAGGAAAAAAGTGTTTGGTATTGGACGGTGGTGTGGTTGGCAGTAATGGGAATAATTATTTCGGGGAGCAGAACAGTGTGGGTGTTGATGGCATTGGTGCCAATCATTTCGAATATGGGTTTGCATAAAAAAAGTTGGAAGAGACAGTTGGGGTATGGTTTAGTGGGAGTAGGTATATTTGTGCTGGTTTTGGGAATAGTAGGGATGAATTATCGAACCAGTGATTTTGTGGGTGGGTGGGACAATGATAGTTTGGCAAAGAGAGTAAGTTTAAATATGGTGGCGTTTAAAATGTGGCGAGACAATTTTATGTTGGGAGTTGGGGCGGGAAATTTTGTGGCAAAATTGCCAGAGTATCAGTCTGATAGTCAATTTTATTGGCTGCAGCCGGTACATAATATTTTTTTGTTGGCAGGGACAGAATGGGGAATGTTGGGAATAATCATTGTAATAAAATTTCTAATTTCTAATTTCCAATTTCTAATGAAAAAGAAAAATTATTTGATATTGGGAGTGATTGTGGTGACGGGGATGGTGGATCATTATTGGTTAACTTTGCCGCAAAATTTTAATTTATTGGCGGTAGTATTAGGAATTATTTAAAAGGTTGAAAAGAAGGTAAAATAAGAGATGATGAAGAAACCGTTGATGAATACCTTGGTGCAGATTTTGGGGAAGTTGGGAACTTTGGCAATAAGTTTATTAACCACAGGGGTGTTAACCAGAAAACTAGGGGCGATGAATTACGGCAACTTTGTGCTTATTTCATCTATGTTTGTGTTTCTGGATGCCTTGGCGGACTTTGGAACCAAAACAATTGGAGTTAGAGAAGTGGCCAAAGAAGATACTGGGGAAGTGGTAGAGCATATTTTCAACTTGAGATTGCTGATGGCACTGCTAGCTTTTGGCATAGGAATGGTGGTGACATGGAATTGGAGTGGGTTGGCAGGTATTAGGTGGGAAACATCAATATCACTAGTGATGATATTTTTGACGTCGCTGGCAGGATTTTGGGAGATAATATTTCAAAGCAGGCTGAGAATGGATTTGAAAGTAGTGATGGATTTATGTTTTCCTCTCGCTTTTTTAGTGTGGTTGTGGTGGTGGAAGGGGCCGATAAGCTTAATGTTGATTTTTGGGGCTTATTTGGGAGCAAGGTTGATTAGTTTGGTAGTGGGGGCATATTTAGTGTCGGGAGTGGGAAAGATTGCGGTTAAGAAAATGGATAGAAAAAAACTGAGAGAGTTGTGGAAAATGACATGGCCGATGGGAATGTTTCTGATGATGTTTGCTACCTACGATCGAGCAATTGACTCAATGTTAATCCAAAACTTTTTGGGGCCAGTACAGGTGGGTTGGTATGGATTGGCGTACAAGGTCTATGGGGCATTACTTCAACCGGCGTATTTTTATGTGAACAGTATTTTTCCAATGATGTCGATTAAAGAGACGCCAAAAAAGAAATTATTTATTAATTCGGCATGGTTAATGTTAGGATCGTCGATATTGTTGATAATTGGCGTTTATTTTACAGCGCCGCTGATGATTGGGATTTTGGGTGGGGTTGGATTTGAACCTGCAATTGGAGTACTAAGAATATTGATTGTGGCAGCACTTTTTTCATATATGGGGCATTTGGTAGGATTTACACTAATATCCCAGGGTGGTGAAGGAGAAATGTTGAAGTTAGGGGCAATTGCATTGGTAAGCAATTTAGTTTTAAATTTGATCTTAATCCCCCGCTATGGGTTTTATGCAGCAGCTTGGGTAACAGTGTTTACCGAAGCAATAGATTGCGGAATGATGGCATACTATTTGAGAAAAAGAATAAGAGAACAAGTTTAAACTTCAAAGACCAAAGCCAAAAACCCAAAACGAAGTCCCCTGCTGGGGATTTTTTTTGACTTTTTTCACGTGATTGATATATTTGGAAGCTGATGTTCTGACGTTTTTTTAAATATAATTTAGCCATACGGAATTGGATTCGGACGTTTTTTCAATCCCTTTCCCCTGCCTACAGCAGGGACTTCTCCCTTTAACAAGGGAGACTAGAACAGTACTTTGGTTATGACGTTTTTTCACGTTACAATGCTAAATCCGAACATATTTCAACAAATAACCGCAATATAACCGAATTATTACCGTAGCCGGTAAAGCACTATGAAGTAGAGGTCATCTAAATTAAAATGAAGTATGAGTAGCGGGACACCGGTGGCAGTTATTAATGGAATTGGAAGGTTTGGAGCGGTTAAACTGGCGGAATTGTTGGTGGTAAATGATATTGAAGTGGTGGGGATAGGAGAATATGTAGATGAACTTAAGGGTTTAAATAATTTTTCATGGTTGGGAGGAGCTGAGGATTGGGTAAAGGTTGCGGAATACTATTTTGATTTTGAAAATAACAGTGAATTGTGGACAAAGGCAGAAAATGATGGGGCTAAATTAGTAGTGATGGGAATAAATAGATCAGTGGAAGTTACCTCGGAACTGAGAGATTTAAGGCTAAACTGGAGAGTGGTTAACGTCCACGGGGTTTATGGACCGGGTATGGAAACTGGAGTCGAAGGTGTTGGGGAAATTAATTATTTGGCGGAGGCCATTAAACTGGCAGTAGCCAATAAGAATTTAATATTACCATCGAGAAAAGAGTTAATACGATTATTACCTGAGGCTGATTTGACCGAGGTGGCGATGAGAAGCTGTTTTTTATCAGGAACAGAAAAGGAAGTTTTTGAAATATGGGGAGATATCGTATCATTGGAAGATTTGGCAAAAACGTTGATCGATGAGGCGAAAATGACAAGATATAAGGTCGAAGAAAGCCCAAATTCTAATCCGCCAGTTGGCGGACAAACTCCAAATAAAGAAGAAGTGGAGAATGAGTGGAGGAGGTTGAGATGGAGGCCAAGGGAAAATTGGGCAGAAGGAATAAAAGAGACGTTGCAGGCTTACTTTGTAAAAGCAGATGAAGAGGGGAGAAAACCTAAGATAAAATCCCTCTCTCCCGCCAAAGCTGGAGCTTCTCCCTTTGAGGAAAGGGAGATAAACAAAAAGAGATTTGAAGTGGAGGTGGAGGAAGAAATGGTGGAAGAAAGCCCAAAACCTAAAGTCTCCCCCGAGGGGACTCGCTTCGCCGCGCAAAGTCTTAACGAAAAGATAAATCGGCTTGAGGTGGAAGAAAAGCCGGAGAGGTTGGAAGAAATTGTCAAGGAAGAAACAGAAGAAGTCGGGGAGTTTGAAGAAATAGTACCGATTATTGTAAAGAACTCGAATGCCAGACCGGTGCAGAACGATGAATCAGACAATCTTCAATCTTCAATCTTGATTGAAGAAAAAAAGGTACATGAAAAGGTGGAGATGGAGAAAGAAGTTAAAAAAGAAATAATTCAAAAAAAAATTGATATAAAAAATAAAACAGATTGGATGAAGTGGGGGTGGAGGCTTATGGCAATAATCTGGGGATTTGTGGCGATCGTAATGGTGATATGGGTGGTGACAACAATGGTGACATTTCGGAGCGTAAATGAGATCAAGTCTTTAATAGCCGATAAAAAATACAATGAAGCAGAAACCTTGATTCAAAAGACAAAAGCTCGGATTCAAAGTCAAGAAAGTGGAGTAGAGAGTTGGGGGTGGAACCAATGGGTGTGGGGACGTCGGTACCAAGAGACATTGAAAATATTAGATCAAGGAATGGTTCTGGCGGATAAAGCAGTCAGTTTGAGTAAAAGGTCGGAATTATTAAGTCAGGCGGTGTTTGAAGACAAAGAAGTTGATTGGCAAAAAGAATTGAGTGGATTGAAGACAGATTTAATGGAAACTGAGGATATTATGGGAATGATTGAGGCACGACTATCGGGGGATTGGCGGTGGGTGCCCGGAAGATGGGCGGATAATGTGTCGGAGTTGAAGAATCAGTTAGCAACGGCGAGGACATTGGTGGATAGGGGGGCAAAGTTAGTGGATGTTTTGCCGGAAATAATAGGGACTGATGGTAAAAGACGGGAGTTTATGGTGTTACTTCAAAACGAAAATGAGTTAAGGGCGACAGGGGGGTTTATTGGCTCTTACGGTATACTAAGTTTTGAAGGAGGCAGGTTGTTGAATTTTGAGATCAAGGATGTTTATGAGGCCGATGGTCAATTAAAAGGACATGTTGAACCACCGGGACCGATAAAGGATTATTTAGGTGAGGCGGGTTGGTATATGCGGGATGCAAATTGGCAGGCGGATTTTCCGACTGCAGCTAAAGATATTCAGTGGTTTTTGGACAAGGAAACAGGCCGAAAAATTGATGGAGTTATTGGTATTAATTTGGCGGTGGCGAAGGCGATGCTCGGGGTAGTGGGCGAAGTATACGTGCCTGATTTTAAAGAGAAGGTCAACAAAGATAACTTGTATGAACAGGCCGAATTTTATTCGGAGACCAATTCTTTTGCGGGTTCGGATCAGAAAGCGAGTTTTTTGGGTGGAGTGGGAAAGCAATTGTTTGAATCAATAAAGGGGTTAAAAGGGGAAGGAAAACTGGAATTGGCGACAGCGGTTATTAATAGTTTAGATAAAAACGAAATGATAATGGAATTTAACGACCCAGGAGCAGCCACAGTGGTGGCGGATTTGGGTTGGGATGGATCAATTTATCAAGGGAAATGTACCACAAAGGCTTGTTTTGCGGATTATTTATACATTGTTGAATCGAATTTGGGAGTAAATAAAGTAAATTATTTTTTATATCGGAATGTGGATGAAACGGTGGATATTTCTAGTCAAACAGTCGGTAGAGTGGTAAAGATAAGTTATGAAAATACAGCTAAAAGCGCCAGCTGGCCAGGAGGAGACTATAAGAATTATTTACGTGTATATGTGCCGGAAACAGCAAACGTAGCTGAGGTGAGTGTGACTGACCCGGTGTCAGGACAGAAGACGGTGTTTGGGGATAATAATTTAAAAATAAATCAGGTTCAAGGGAAAAAAGAAATCGGTTTTTTGGTGGTGGTTCCCAAAGGGCAAAAACGGGTGGTGGAACTAAGATATGTTGACCAAGTGGATATGACGGTTGCGGCAAAATTTAGTTATATAAATTATGTCCAAAAACAACCTGGATTTGGAGATACAGGATTGGTGAGTTTAGTGTCGATTCCGAGTGGCTGGCAGGTAAATCAGGCTGAGCCGGCGGCTTCGCTGGTTAATGGGAAGTTGCTCTTTAACCAAAAGTTGGATAGAAATATTAAAATGGGGATTGAAATTGCAAAATGAAAAACTTTAAATCTCCCCCTAACCCCTCTTCGAAAAAGAGGGGAGAGATTAAGAAAAACTTCATGCGTATAAAAGAAAATTTTGTGTGCGGTAACTGTGGGTTTGAGGTGGTGGGGGATGGATATACTGATCATTGCCCAAAATGTTTATGGGGAAAACATGTGGACGAGGAAATACCGGGGGATAGGGCGAGCGATTGTAGAGGGTTGATGGAGCCAATGGCGGCGAAACTTCAATCTGCAAACTTCAAATATAAAATAGAGTATAAGTGTACTAAGTGTAGGCATAGATTCAATGTTAGAGAAGGAGAGGGGGACGATCGGGAAATACTATTTAAATTGGCTGCGGAATAAAAACGGTGATTTTGCGGTAATAGAAATAATTAAAAATTACGAATTACGAATTACGAATTTGAACTGGGGACGGGTGTTATAATCGGAAGATATGAATTTCCTGGATAAAATAAAAAATAGTATAAACCCCAAAAACCAAAGTCCAAAGCCTAAAAAGAAAGAGGAAGAGAAGATACCAAAGGAAATAATGGATAAATTGCCACCGGGAACGAAGGTAAAAAAAATTGAGATTGGACCAAAGCAAATTTTAAAAGTGGTAGTGTATGTGATAATTATTGCGTGGATTTTGTCGATTGTTCGGCAATTGATAGCGCCCCAAGATATGCAGGATGTACCATTGTCGCAGGTAGTAGAGACAATTAAGAAAAATCAAGCCGAGGAGATAACTGTGATGGATAACGACATCGTAGTTAAGGTGAAAGGTTCAGGAAAAATGTTGGTGTCAGCAAAAGAATCGACAACTTCAATGGCGGAAATTTTGCAAAGAGAAGGGATTGATGTGTCGACGGTCAAATTTACAGTACAAAACAATCAGGGGTGGAAGATGGTCGCAGATGTTTTAGGGACGTTGCTATCGATAGGGTTACCAATACTGTTTATTATTTGGTTCTTTGGGAGACAACAAAATGGGGCAGGAGGAATGTTTGGTTTTGGAAAGTCGACTGCCAAATTATTTATTAAGGGAAAGCAGAATCTAACGTTTAAAGATGTCGCCGGGGTAGAAGAAGCAAAGAGGGACTTGGAGGAAGTAGTGGATTTCCTTAAACACCCGGAGAAATATCGAAAAATGGGAGCAAGAGCACCACGAGGGGTGTTATTGGTGGGGCCAGCCGGAGTGGGTAAAACATTATTGGCCAAGGCGGTAGCTGGTGAAGCAAACGTGCCTTTTTACTCGATGGCGGGATCGGAATTTATGGAAATGTTGGTAGGGGTGGGAGCATCGAGGGTACGGGATTTGTTTGGAACGGCAAAAAAAGCCGGGAAGGCAATTATTTTTATTGACGAAATTGACGCCATTGGACGAGTGCGTGGGGGAATGGATGGAGGACACGGGGAAAGAGAACAAACTTTAAACCAAATATTGGTGGAAATGGATGGGTTTGAAACAAATACAGCAGTGGTGGTGTTGGCGGCAACAAATCGCGGTGATTTGCTCGACCCGGCCTTAATGCGTCCAGGGAGATTCGATAGAAGAGTGGTGTTGGAAATGCCCGATTTTAAGGCGAGGGAAAACATATTGAAAATTCATGCTAAAGGAAAACCGTTTGATGATGATGTGCGGTGGGAAGCGGTAGCCAGAAGAACAGTGGGATTCTCGGGGGCGGATTTGGAAAACATGCTTAATGAAGCGGCAATAAAAGCAGCCAGAGAAAATAAGACAAAAATTAATATGGCGGATATTGAAGAGTCGGCACTAAAGGTGAAATTGGGCTCGGAAAAAAGAAGAGACCAATCGGACGAGGACAGGTTGATGACGGCGTACCATGAGGCTGGCCATGCGATAGTGAACTTCGCCGAGGGACTTGATCCGGTTCATCGAGTGTCGATCGTTTCACGAGGTCAGGCGTTGGGATTTACCCTGATTCCACCGGAGAAGGATAGAGTCCATGAAACTAAATCAAGACTAATAAAACAAATGGCCATGGCTATGGGCGGCCGAGCGGCGGAGGCGATGATTTTCAAAGACATTACTACGGGAGCGTCGAGTGATATTTCCCATGCAACAAATATTGCCCGAAAGATGGTGGTGGAGTGGGGAATGTCGGAGGAATTAGGACCAGTAAATATGGGGCCACAAATTGACATGGATGATTTTGGCAAGGCATGGATGGAACCAGCCAAGATTTCCGATGGTATGCAACAGAAAGTTGATGCAGAAATCAAAAATTTGGTTAATACTGCTTTAAAGAGGGCAGAAACCGTGCTGAAAGAAAACAAAAAGAAATTAGATGATTTGGCAAAATTGCTGGTAGAAAAGGAAAGTTTGGATGATAAGGAATTTGAAGAGTTTATGAAGGGGTAAAGTTCCCCGGTCTGGTGTTCGCCGGACCACCCCCTTTGACGAAAGGGGGCTTAATGGCCTTCTTCTAAGTTTATGATCCGTTGTAAGATGGCCAGAGAGCCTAAGTAGACAGGTTCGATACCATTCAGGTTGAGAGAGCCGGCACCGAGGTTTTTGGCCTGAGAATAGGGAGTATCGGAGGTGTAGTTAATTATACCAACATCGAGAGGCGCTTGGTTTAATTCAACAATAGTACTGCGGGGGAGCTGTTGATCGTAGGTGGCTTCAGTGATGGCAGATAAATAGGGACCAGATTCCATTTCGACGACAGTGAGGTTGTTTTCGGAATATTTTTTAAGGAGAGCTTCGTTTTCTAAGAAAGTGCCGAGAACGGAGACACCCTTTTGATTGGTTAAAATTGAGCCCTGATGATTGGGAAATGGGAAGAAGGAGTTAAAACAATTGTTGAAAAGATAGGTATTTTGAGTGTGCTCATCGAAAATGGTACGAGGAATTTCAATGTCACCAATTTCGGAATTTAAAACAGCGGCTTTGCCGAGAATATAAACACCTTTAACGGCGCCGACATTTTCTAAGATTTCATTAAGAATATGATAGGCAGCAAAGCCGAGAGGGTAGTCAATATTAATAATTATGGCTGAGGAATCAGTGATTCTTTTTGATTTGGTGATTTTGAGGCGGGGGTCTAAATATTTTGATTTGGCTAGCGAAGCGACGGGAAAAATCTGAGTATTAACATCAAGATAATCGGCGTTGGGAATGGAAAGAATACCTAATTTAGATCGAAGATCGAGGAATTTAGCCCTAAACTCAGGAAGTGGAGAATAATCTTTGAAAATAAAGTTGAGAAAATCATTTTCAGGAATATGTAGTTCTTGAGATTGGATTTGGTTCCAGGGTTCGAGGAGAGGAGATTGATCGGATTTAAGGTGAGCTAAAAGATGATTTTTAGAAGCCTGGGGAAAGCCGGTGATCAAATTCATTAAGCTGTGGAGATTGCTGCTGACAAGGTAGATGTTGGACTGAGAGAGATGTTTGGAAGTGAGGTGAGAATAGGAAGTGTTGATATTCTTCCACCAAAATTGGACGGTTTTGGTGTAATCAATCCAAGAACCGGCTAAAAGGCGGAGACGAAGATCTTGTTGACGAAGATAGATACGTTGGAGACGGAGGCGATAATTTTTGCCGAGAGCAGTACAAAAATCTTGCCAATCTTTGGGAGAAATACCTATGTCGGTGGTAATGAGATTTTTACGGACGGCGCGAGAAAAAGAGTGAAAAGTGGGGTAATGAGTTTTGAGTATGGTGTGGAATTTGTTCCATTCGGATTGATAGGCGATGAGTAAATTGACGATGTCATCGACATCAGTAATGGAACTGATAAAGCTAGCACCAATGTGGGTGTGAGGATTGAAATAGCGGGTGCGGCGGCGAGCTTTGGAGATAACTTTTTTCCAGGTGGTGACATCGGGAAAACCGGCTTCGGTGAAAACCTGGGGATTTTGACCCATGAGAACTAATTGAGTTTTGTCAGTTTCGGGCGAAAGGCGTAAAACCGAGTAAATAAAGGCGGCAAAATCGACAATATTGGGATTGTCACCACTGGGGTGGAGAATTGATTCCATGCGGAGATGATAATTGGTGAGGGAGCTGACGGTGATTTCGAGGTTGGATTTGAGGGCGGAGCGGTAGTTGCGGACATGGAGTTCGATAGATTCGATGGTGGACATACATACAGTATAAAGTCCAAAACCAAAAAACCAAAGACCAAAATCGAAGTGACTAAACCCCTGATTCACCTTCGCTAAAGATACAGCGGGTAAACAAGGTAGGATTATTTTAAACCCCTCAGGTCCGGTGTTCACCGGACCAGCTCTCCTTGACTCACCTATGCCAAGGCTTTGGCGGGCAAGCAAGGGAGGATTATTTTAAACCCCTCAGGTCCGGTGTTCACCGGACCAGCTCCCCTTGACAAGGGAGCCTTAAATTAAACATCACAATGGCGGGGAATTGGGGTGGGGTGGTATAATTTGGGCATGAGTATCAAGATGCCTGAGAGTTACGCGGGAAAGTCTTTTCTGGGTAAGGAAGGTGGAAATGATTCGCTTCAAAAAAAAGTGATAGATACAGCTAAGAAGATTGAGCAGTTTGGATTATTACAGCCGAAAACTAGCGCCGACTGGATAAAAGAACAGACGGAAAAGATAATTACTGGGTTGTGGGGCCCAAGCGGGGTAGGCCCAGGAACAGTGGAGAAATTAATTGAAACTACAAAAGACACCATGAGGGTAGTAAATAAGCAGAAGGCAGAAGAATGTTTGGATATATTGGGAAAGTCGATATATTTGGTTATGGGTTTGGGAGATGATCCAAATTTACGGGACTCCTTGGGTTTAGGAAGTGCATCAAAAATTGATGACCTAATGCCAAAAGAGTTGAAGGGTATTGGGGAAACGGTCAGAAATCATATTGTTTTTGAACCGACTATTGTGAAATTTTTGGATGTCTTGGACAAATTCAGAAAAAAATGCGATTTGACAATTTCCAGAGACAGGACTACTTTGCGCAAGAAGATTGAGGAGGCATATGATGGTGTGGCGGATTTGGACAACTTGAGTCCTGATGGAGAACATCAACAAACGATGGTAAAAGCTTACCTGAATACTGAGTTGGGAGAAGGTGTTAATAACGATAAACCACAAGTTAAAACAGCCAATGTTGAACCTGATGGTGGAGAGGCAATTATCGATGAAGCTGAGATCGAAAGAGTCAAAAGAGAAGGAGGACTGAGTTCATCCGAAGCTGTGGAATATTTAAAGGCAATGGTCGCCTATCAAATGAAGTCGTCAAAGTATCAAGAGGAACAGGGAAAGTTGGCAGAGGCGGTCAAAGAAGTTTCTTTACAAGAGATTGTAGATGCATATGTTGGCATCAAAGCACCTAGAGAAAGAGCCCCACAGATGTGGGAATATCATGTGCCGGAGTTCATGGGTGACATGAGCCAAAAAGATTGGAGAGATTTGTTGAGTACACAAGATGCATGGCTCGGGGCGATTTATAATAAACAAGCGAATTCTGACTATAATAACTCGATTGATAAGATGGCGGCCGGTATTCTAGGTATGAAAACATTGTCCGAGGATGAAATAAAGCAGTGGTATGATCACAAAGTTTTGAATTTAAAAGGGGTGATGCATCAAGTGGCTCGGGAGCTATTAACACCAACAACAATTACCCAAGTAGATAAGATTACTGGAGTAAGTGAATCCCGAACGATTTACGCTTTCAAGACAGAACCGGGGGTTAAAGTGCCCTTTAGATACGTCGCTGGAGGCTATCCTGAGAATTTTGTGGAAAATAGTGTTAGTTATAAAAAAGCTTTGGCACAGAGATTGGTCGACAATAAAGTGGTGGCAAATTTGCAGGTAGCAAAGTTATCAGTGGCGTTGGCAATGGATTTTATGGAGATGGGGGGGGTTTTTAGTGAGGCGGACACGTTAAGGTTGCTTTCTTGGGAGTCGGATGCGGTGAGGTTAGCACAAAGACCAAATACAAAGTTCTCATCAAAGGTGAGTGGGGGGGAGTTATTCGCAGGACCGTGGACCGAATATGCTAATTCATTGACAGGAAGTGATCCAACGAAAGCAGCTGAGCTAGTAAGCTCTTTAGGGGTTGTACCAGAATTGTTATCAGGATCGTTTTTAGACCAGTCTTTACGATTACCAGGTGAAAAGAATTTTACAAAACAAACAATGATGGAAATGATTTATGATGATGTTGAGATTCCTTTTAGAGAAGTATCAAGTGATTTGTATTTTGGCTGGAGAAAAGATCATGTAATGTCAGCAGCGAGAATGTGGATGTATATTGCAAATAAAAACCCATTATCTTTTTCAAGGAATGAAGAAGCAGATACAACTATTTCTAAATGGAGAACTGATTTATATAATGATTCAAAACAGTTGTTAAAAAATAAAGATGCTTTGCTCCCGTTGACGGTAATTGCAGGGGCGATTGGAGGTTCAGTTGGACTCTGGCCTTTTAATGGTCCGTATCTTCGGGTAAATGATGCATCGTCAGGCGATAGAATTGTAAAATATTTTGAGTCGGGAGTTGAAATCATTAGACAACTTGGATTAATCGAGGTCCAACAACAATATATGCTAGATTTTTTTGGGGTTAATAAAGATTATGCGGACGACTTAAACCGAAAACTAACTTTTTATAGAACATTTAGAAATTTTACGCAAAGTGCTGGCGACCGAGAAAGGGCGAGGATGAATATGTTGAGACCAAGACAGAAAGCGAATTCGATTTGGTTGTAAAAGAATAAAAAATAAAACGGTTATTTTCCGGTGTTCTTAACAGCTTCTCCAGTGGCAATAGCCGCATCCAGGCTGGCATTACTTTCGATTGTGCCGCCGATTTTACCAAAGATACCCCTTCCAGTTGCACCCTTACCAATCTCTCCACCAGCATAGTTAAAGGCAGTGCCTTTAGCGGTTTTATAGATTGGATTCTTACTAAAGTCAGTAGCTTCACCAATAGCCTGACCCCAAGGAGAGGGTTTAAGCATAAAGACGAATTGAGGAATCATTTCGGGAAGTTTACCGAGAAGACTGATAGTGCCGACACCGATGGCGGCAGCGGCGATAAGTGAACCATCACCGAGAATACTGCCGCCAAGAAGGCTGGGAACCCAAAGACCGGAATTGGCGACAGCACTGACCGATCCGCCGCCAAGAACTAATTTGGCAACTTGAGTTAAAGTGACGGCGCCTTGACCTAAAAGAATGTTGATAATGATGTCGTTGGCAAGATAGAGAATAATGAAACTCATAGGAAAGACGGCTACATTAGCGATTAAATCGAGAACCCAGCTACTAAACCCCATTTTGCTATTGGGAAAAGCACCCATGGCAATTTCCAGCGGTCCGATAATTATTTTGAAAATAATGGTGGCATAGCACTTTAATAATCCAAAAAAGAATTTAAAGATGCCAATAATAAGGCCGATAAGGAACAAAATAATAACTAATACACCACCTAGGCCTAGCCCAACAACAAGCCCGGGTAAGGTGCTACCTCCCGTAAAAATTACCGAGAAAATGCTAAAAATAATGGTAATTATAGTGCCGACAACCCCTCCGAGAAGGATAATAACGAAGGTAGGAACCATTAGGTAGACTGAGGTGGTAAACAAATCGGGTTCAACTGTGGAACGAAGGGAGGGAATAATTTTGCCGACGGCGGGGATTCCACTGAGTAAGTTGCTTATATTGTTAATAGCCCCTCCACCAATAATTCCGGGGGTAATGATGGCGATGGCCATGCCTTGGAGGACATAGCTCATGTCGATGACAAAACCGGCGATGGCATAGGAGAAAGTGACAAGAATTAGAGTCGTAACAAGCTGGGGGATAGCGTTTTGGATAGTAACAGTGGCCTGGGGAGAAATCTTCACCCGAAGCATGATCATAAAGCCAATAATAATGAAAAAGAAAGAAGAAATAACATAAACGGTATTGCGCATTTGTGACCAAATTAGGAGTAATGGTTGAAGTTTGGCAAATCCATAGCCTTGAGCATAAGCCGGCTTACCTAAAAAGTTGTCCCTAAGATAGGCAACATATTGGATACCAGAGACGGGCTGATTGTAGAGCATGCTGATTGATTGGTTAAGTGAACCAATAGCCCCGCCGGGAATCCAGCTAGTTTTAAGGCTACCATCCGCATTCAAATTAACTTTACCGACAATCGCTTTAAGGGCAACGACAGATTTGGCATCGGTAACTTCGGAGGTGAGATAGGAGACATTGTTAGCGGCGTCGATGTTGTTTTGTTGTTCAAAGATAATATTTTTTGCCTGACTGGCGCGAACTAAAGAAAATGCAGTAAGAATTGTGAGCGAAATTATGGCGATAACGACTAAAGTGGAAAATCGGGGAAGAATACGGGTGTCGCGGCGGTTGAGGTGAGATAAATAAGATCGTAAAGACATATGATTATTGTAGCATTTAATTATTGCATGCCAACGGGGCGAAGCAGGTCATAAAAATATTTTTCGAGACGGCCATTTCCGGGATCATAGGCACCCCGACCATCTTCAGAACCCATGGGAACATCCATTAAATTATTGTTAACAATGTAACTACTGGGCATAAAGAGCTGGAGGGTAACATTGTAGTTGGCAAAGGTGTCAGGGATACGTTTGTCCATTTTGTAGGTCCGAGTAAAAGTTTTGCAAAAAGTTTTAGGAGTGTCGACGACGGTGCCAAAGATATTTTGAAGCCCGACGAGAGTAAAGGTGATGGCATTAGCTTTATCAGTAGTTTCGACTGAAGGAGCGATCCGACAAATATCAACCGGAGCAACAGTGGCATTGGCGGGACGGAGCATGGAGGTAATATCGATGTTGGTGGAAAGATTACCGAGTGGGATTAACGAATAACCCAAGTGAACTTGTTCATCATCTTTTACTCTAATTATACGGGCATTACTAGATATGTCGGTGACTTCTACAGCGTGCTGGAAAAGACGGCAGGCTATATAAGGATCACCAATAACTGGTTTATAGCCACCGGCAGGTGGGGGGCTTTTTTCAGGTTCAGGAAGAGTAGAGCCAAAACACGACTGGGTAGGGTTGTAGAAAGCGGTGAGCACGGTTTCGCCAATGCCATAAGCTTGACAGTCATGACGATAATCTAAAGGTGCTTTAGCCATAGCTAGGGCGATATCAACAAGCCTGACGGGCTTGAGATCAGGCCTGGTGGGAGTATCAGCCACCGAGATACCATCAGTCCAAGCGACAGCCTCATTAGCAACTGCTTGAATATCAGTGGAGTCAAGGTTAGTGAGTGATTGGACAGCTTTATAGAGGCGTTGACCTTTGAGACAGGATAGAACTGGTTCGGGATAGAGTCGATTGAAGGCATTATTGGCACCGGATGGAGAAAGGGTATCGTAGGAGGTCATAGATTCGAGAAAAGAGGAGTCGCCAATACCTTTGGGATGATTGGCAAAATGATAGTAAGTACGTCGGTACCACTCATTTTGGTAGGGGCTAAGGCCAAAAGAGACATCCCCTTGAATACGGGTGACATCGTAGGAGATCCATCTGATGCAATCACCATTATCGTCTTTTTTACCGCATTTTGGTTGAAAAGACTGACAAATGGTGACAGGGGCGGAACAGGTAACGGTGTTGTTGAGATCGGCGTCGTTGGAATAAAAGGTGATGTCTAAAGGAGGTTGTTGGGATGGTGGAGGGGGGCTGTGAGTAACTGGATTGGTAATAATTATAGGGTCGAGAGCGTAGATGGGAGAAACTAGAATCAAGAAACTGGAAACTAGAATAAAAAAAAATTCAGGAAGCATTAGGTATTGGGGATGGTAAAGGTGGTGACGGGAGCGCCAGTGAAAGTTTTGATGAAACTGAGAATTAACCAAGAAATGATAATACCCACGAGTCCGATGACGGCCATAGTAAGGGTAGATGATGAAGCAACAACTTTTTTTTCGTCGTTACTACTGAAGAGGTATTGAAAACCACCATAAATGAACATGATTAAAAAAGCTAATCCGGCAAATTCAGTGACAACTTGAAGAACATTGGCAAAGAGGCATTCTAAGCCTTGGAGGGTGGCAACATCACCACTAACGCAAGCACCGCCCCAGGCGGATTGAGCTCGGGCTGGGGAGGGAAACCAGAAGCTGGAAATTAGAAGTGAGAATAACAGAGACATTGATTTTTTGAGAGATTTCATAAATTGATTATATCGCATCTTAAAACCAAAAAAGGCGCCCAACAATTGTCGGACGCCTTTGGAAAGGACAATTTTTATTGGCCCTGGAAGGTGGGAACTGTGAATCCAGAGAGTAACTGAATACCAAAGACAGTTTCGATCAGACGCATAATGGCGAAAGCAGCGAAGACAATGGCTAAACCAATGAGGGCATTGGTAATTTGAGAACGAGCAGCTTCGACAGCTTTTTGATCGCCTTCAGACATAACCCAACGTAAACCTCCGTAAATAAGGATGAAAAAGAAGACAACAGCGACAACTAACATAACCAAACTGATAGCACCGGAAATAATGCCACCAAAGGTGAGACTGGTTAAATTGTTAAAATTGGAATTGCTACCAGGTGCAAGCTTAATGGTATCTTGAGCGAAAGCCGGGGCAGCAAAAGCGGCATATTTGACTAAATCGGAGAGATTTTGTTTCATTATTTTTAATGACTTAATGGTTAACTAATTAGTAAATTGTATCAAGCTTTTGGAAAATGTTAAAGAGTTGGCCAAGTGATAGTTAAGTTGCTGAGTCCAGTTATACCAAGGACAGTACCAACAAATTTAATAATGGCAAAGATGGAAAAAATAGCAAAGAGACCAACAAAGGCATAAACAATTTCGTTTTTGGCAGTTTCCCAGCGTTTGGGATCACCCTCAGAAGCAATTAAATGATAGCCGGCAAAGACAATGTGCCAAATGAAATAAATGACACCGACGATAAAAAAGATGGCAATAACAGCCTGGAGAACGGAATTAAAGTAGGTTTCGGGAGCAGTGGCCTGAACGGCGCCGTTAGTGATAACGGGGTTAGAAATAACGGCATGGACAGGAGAGACGTAAAACGTAAAACGTAAAACGTAAAACGTAAAAAGGGATAGAACGATAAATATTTTTTTCATAGTTTTAGGGTTTGAGGTTGGCAAACATTTTGGTTAAATCAAGAACTCCGGGGATGCCGAGAAGAAGGGCAATTAATGAACCGAGTCCAACGGCAACGATAACAATAACTAAACCAAGAACGCCATTGGTAAGCTGTTTACGGGCAACTTCGAGTTGTTTTTCATCGCCTTGGGCGGAGATAAAATTGTAACCGCCAATAATTACAATAAAGGTAAAGTAGAGAACTCCGACAATGGTGAGAACTCCAATAACATTGCTGACAATTTTTTCCATTTGAGTAATGCCATCACCAACAGGAACAACTCCCGGACCAGTAAGTGAGTAAGAAGTTGAAGCAGCTAAAAGGGATTTTTTAAGGTCCATAAACAGTGGGGTTTAAAATATTAATGCCAGTGAAATAGCCAATAACGGCAGCTAGGACAAAAGCAGAAGCGATAATGACCATGCCAAGAATGCTTTGCCAAATTTGCCCCCAGGCAATAGCGGCTGCCTTGGGATCGCCAGCGGAGGAGATGTAGGCATAGCCAGCAGTGATAAATTGAAAGATCATGTAAATTCCAGCAATAACCCCCATGAGCTTAAAAACATTGCTGATGAAGAGAAAAAGACCACCCCCATTGGCAGTACTAAAGTAGCTATTGGAAAATGGGGCAGCAATGGGACCGATAACAGCTAAAAGGGGTTTTTGGTTAGTTTTCATTTTATAAATTTGAGTTTAAAATAGGGATTCCAGTGATGACTTGAATAAGCTGAACTATAACATAAGCAAACAGGACAACTAAGAAACCAATAATGGCATCGGTAATAACGGCCTTACCTTGGGCGGCTTTTTTTTGATCCTGATTGCCTGCACCCATTATAAATGTTAAACCACCAAAAATCAAAAGACCAACCAAGATGACACTGACAACCGCAAAGGAGTTCTTAAGGATTACACTGACGAGGGTTGAAATCGAGGGAAAAGTTGAGGTTAGGGTGGAAGTGCCCCAGGAGAGCTTGCTACCAATGTCGACGGAAGCCAGTAAATGATTGGTCATAGTATACTGAATTATACAATAATTTAAGGGATAAACTGAAGATTGAAATTAAGGGTGAAATAGCTAAAAATGATGATATACTACGGCAGTTTAGGGAAGTCTTATTTATTAATTAAAAATTACGTATTACGAATGAGAAAGTATATTCTAAATCTATTTTTAGGGTTGTTGCTTTTGGGAATAGTGGCGAATAAGTGTGAAGCGGTAATAAAAATAGTTTCACCAACACTGACCGTGACGCCGATGCCAACAACTCAGGTTGTACCGACGTCAGCGGCAATCAAGGAAAATATCACAGAATCAAAGCAAACCGTGGGCGAGCTGGAAACTTTTGTACTGAATAATAAAGTTGAAAAATGGAATGGACTCAATAGTATGAGGTTGGTAGTCGAAAAGGCGGTAGAACGAGGGGTGGCGGCAAATACAATCGTACTATTATTATTACTGCCGTTGATAGCCACACTAATTTCGGTAATGCATTACGTTTTAGGGTTGTCAGGATACGGAATATTTATGCCAACCATGATGGCAGTGGCTTTTTTGGCAACTGGAGCGGTGGGTGGGTTGGTACTATTTGCGGTTATTTTAGGAGTAACTTTGATAAGTAATTTGGTGTTGAGAAAATTAAGACTACATTTTTGGCCGGCGAGAGCGATTAGTTTAATTTTGATTGGCTGGGCAACTTTCGGCTTGATGGTGTTGTCGAGCTATTTAAATTTCTTCGATTTAAAAAATATTTCAATTTTTCCGATACTTTTCATGATTTTGTTGACCGAGGAATTTGTACGGACGCAACTGGCAAAAAGTCGGAGTGAGGCAAAAAAATTGATGGCAGGAACATTAATTTTAGCGGTAGTTGGAGCAGAAATGATGCAAATTCGAGAGGTACAGAAATGGGTATTGTTGTATCCGGAAATAAGCTTGGTTTTGGGAGTAGTGGTTAATTTAGCAGTGGGGAGCTATACCGGAATCAGATGGTCGGAAATTAGGAGGTTTGGAAAGGCTATTAGAAAAAGTCCAAAAGCCAAAGTCAAAAATTCAAAATAAATGTATGTGGGGAATTAATTTAAAACAGTATCGACAATTTCTGACGAAGAATGAGCGGAATAAGGTGTATTTGAGAAAGAATAGTGCAGAAGGGCGGATAATTGCCGATAGTAAATATAGAACTAAGAAGATATTAGACAAAGCAGGAGTAGGAGTACCCAAGTTGATTAAGAGGTTTAGAACAAGAGAGGGGGTGAGAGGTATGGATTGGGCGACACTTGAAGGAAATTTTGTAATTAAGCCGGTGTCCGGTTTTGGGGGGGAAGGAATTCTGATAATAAGAAAAAAAGTAAAATCTTCAAACTTCAATCTTCAAACTTCAGACGCCAGATTTCAATTAATGAGTGGAACACTCTTGATTCAGCGTCTGCCTTAAATGAAATCACCAGAGAATCAGAGAACTGCGATATTTTAATGTCTTTTTTCCATTCGTCCATCCCGTATAAAAACAGGGAATTATCCAG
>CAIKAI010000022.1 GCA_903825325.1 Candidatus Shapirobacteria bacterium
AGTCAATTAGGACTTGATTATTTGCCAATTGAAACACTACTAGACGCCGAGAATGAATTCCGTGGCAAAATTAATATACTACAAATGATTGAGGATGTAATTGCTGATCCCAAAAAAGCAAAGTTTATCGCCAATTGGAATGTTAATACATTAATTCCGATTTTACGATCAGATACTAACTTCAAGATTGGCCAGACTGATTATTTAGCACTTGAATCGGCAATTTATGAATTATCTGATGCTAATAAACTTAGCTCAACTAATGCTAAAATTTTATTCCGTGAACTAGCAGATTTGGACGAACTTCCAAACGTTGAAACTTACGCTACCGAAAAAGGTTATATCCAGGTTAGTGATGAAGGTGCGATTACGGCGATTGTTGATGAAGTTTTGGCTGATCCGATTTCAGCCAAAGCGGTTGAAGATTTAAAAAATGGCAACGACAAGGTCATCGGATTTTTGGTCGGTCAGATTATGAAAAAATCAGGTGGAAAGGCAAATCCTGCATTAGCTCAAAAATTAATTCGTGAAAGGATTAAATAATATGATGTACAATGGCAAGCCTGTAACTAAGGCGATTATTCCAGCTGCCGGTTTTGGAACAAGATTTTTACCACAAACCAAAGCTATGCCCAAAGAAATGATGCCAATTGTCGACAAGCCAATCATTCAATATGTTGTTGAAGAACTGGTTGCTGCTGGCATCAAAGACATTATTATTGTTGGTAGTTCAAATAAACGTTCAATTGAGGACCACTTTGACGCTCCTAATGAAGACTTGTTAAATAATCTGAGGGCAGGTGGCGAAAAGAAGAAGCCATATATCGATAAAATTGAATCAATTGCTAATTTAGCAAATTTTATCTATGTCCGTCAGAAAGGTCCATATGGTAACGCTACACCACTGATGAATGCAGCGCATTTGATTAATGAAGGCGAAATGTTTATCTATAAGTGGGCTGATGACTTTTTTGTGTCTGAACCAAATTCGACCCAACAATTAATTGAAACCTATCAAAAACATGGTGGTGGTGTATTTGCTTGTAAAGCTGTCGAGAAAGATCATGAATATAATAAATTTGGTATAGCCGGTGGTGATAGGGTTGATGATGCTTCATTAAAGATATCTAAAATAGTTGAAAAACCAGGCAAAGATAAGGCACCATCAAATTTGGCCAGCGTTAGCAACTATTTGTTACCTTATGATATTTTTAAATATATTGAGAAGGCTAGTAAAGAACCGATTGAAGGTGAGTTTGGTTTCCAGCCGATAGTTCAGCAAATGATTGATGATGGTTATTCTTTTTATGCGCGCGAAATCAAAGATGGCAAATTTTATGACACCGGTGATAAATTAGAGTATCTAAAAACAATTGTCGATTTTGGATTAAAAGATCCTGAACTTAGTGGTGAGTTTGCTAAACACCTACAAAGTAAAGTCAAGCCTGAAAAAACTAATAAAAAAAGTAAATAGATCGTTTATTCAAAACCACCTCGGGTCTTGCATAGTAGCTATTGGAATTTGGCTATTAGAATATGGCGAATCACAATTAAATTGCCAATAACTACTAGTTAGGTCTTTGCTAACTTCCAATAGCTATATTCCAATAGCTAACTAAAGTTACCACTTCTAAGTTAAACTGCAGATTAGTGCTACGCGAAGGACATATATAATTGCGTAATTATTCATATGATGATATCATATTAAACATAAGGCGTTTAAAAAATGCCAGAAAAGGATAGTAAATGAATTCAGCATCCGAAGTACTAGTTATAATTTTATCCGTCTTTTTGGCGTTATTCTTAATTCTTGGAATAATTTTAACGATATATCTAATTAAATTAACTAGTCAAATTCGTAAAGTTACTAAATCTGCCGAACGAACAGTTGGTAGTTTAGAGTCGGTTGTTTCTGGGTTTTCAAAGGTCATGTCGCCAATTTTTGTTGCCGAGATGGTTTCGAAATTTATTAAAAAAGTAAAGAAGAATAAAAGGGAGAAATAAATATGTCAAAGGGTAAATTTGCATTAGGCGCATTAGTCGGAGCAGTTGCAGGAGTATTCGCTGGAATTTTGGCCGCTCCAAAAAGTGGCGATAAAACCAGGGCTGAGTTA
>CAIKAI010000023.1 GCA_903825325.1 Candidatus Shapirobacteria bacterium
AAATAATGCCAAAAATTTTTACCCCAACCATTACCATCGATACGGAGAATGAAAACATAAAATAGTCCAACAAACTGAATTAAATTTCCCAGCGAGTCGCTAATAGCCAAACCGACGATACCCAGGTCAGTATAGTTGACAAAATAATAACTAACAGCGATAGAGGCGAAAAGAGAAACCAAGGCGATAATCAATGGCGTCTTAGTATCATGAAAGGCATAAAAAGCGCGGATTAATATTTGAATAACTGCCTGAAGGATGATGGCGGGTAAAAGATAGCCAAGAGTTTTGGCAGTAAGCAAGGTGGCAGCCCAAGGAAATTGTTTGGCGCCAAAGGCAATACGAACGATAGGAACGCGGAGGATTAAGACTAAAACAGAGACAGGAAAAGCAATAAATAAGCTTTGGGAGATTGTCTTGCGGACAGTATCACGAAAAATGTCTAATTCATTACGGGCAATATTTTTTGATAATGCCGGTAAGGCAGCCTGGCCAACGGTGGTACTGAAAATCCGGCTAGGAAGATACATAAGTTGAAGCGAGAGGTTAAGGAGTGAAATTGAGCCTGCAGTGAGCGATGAAGCAAAAAACAAAGTGGCAGTATTTTCAATCTCACCAAGACCAATTGATAAACTACTGGGCAGCATAAGCTTAATAACTTCCTTGACACCATCAACTCGATAATCAAAAGAAAGCTTAAGATTGGCTTTTAACTTTTTAAGTGAAGGAAACTGAATTAGGAGATGAAAGAGTGCACCTATGACCGTGCCATAGGTGACGCCGTAGATTCCAAAGTAAGGAGTGAGTAAAAAGATACTGGCAATAATAAAGAGGTTATAGACAATCGGAGAAAGTGCGGGGATTAAAAATATTTGGTGGACTTGAAGGATGCCGGTAAAAAAATTGCTAACTAAAAAGAAGATTTGGGCCAAAAGAAGGATTCTGGTCAAATTGGTCATTAAGTCGATCTGATATGGGGAAAAACCATGAGCGATGGCTTCGGAGAATGGCTTGGCAAAAATGAAAACAATGACCGATATTAGGGTAAAAACTAGCAATAGTAGACTTATAACTGCTGAAGCCATGCGGTAAGCTTTCTGTTTATCCTGATGTAAATAGCTGCTAAAGACGGGAATAAATGAAGCGGATAGAGCACCAGTGACTAATAACTTGAAGATTAAATCAGGTAATCGAAAGGCGGCATTATAGGCATCAAGATCAACAACACAACAATTGAGAAAGTGAGCATAGAGAAAACGACTTCGAAGTAAACCTAAAAGGGCTGATAAAGCGAAGGTAACTGCCAGAACCATACTAGCGGAAAAAATACTATCTTGTTTCTTGGTACCGAGATGGCTAATTTTTTCGCGGAGAGACATCATCAACCATTATATGATGATCGTCGGTTAAATTCTTGTATTTAATTTGGTTATAAGTTAGAATAGACCCATGCCAATTAGCCAATCATCTAAAAAATCACTGCGAAAATCGATTAAAAATCGCAAATCGAATGTTACTCTCAAAAACAAACTTAAAACTGTTTTGAAAGCATTTTTAGCCAAGCCCAACGAAGAAGCTTTAAAAAAAGCTCATTCAATGTTGGATAAAGCTAAAAAAAGAGGTTTGATTCACGAAAATAAAGTAGCTCGGGTAAAATCACAACTGAGCAAAAAAGTGGGTGGCGAAGCCGTGGTAAAAGCTAAAGTTGTCAAGAAAGCGACCAAAAAAACAGCGGTTAAGCGAACTGCCAAGGCCAAGATGTCAAAATAATTGAGTATAATTACTTAATTATTTAGATATCTTAAAAATGACCAAAAAATTTTACGTTACGACCCCAATCTACTATATTAACGATATTCCCCATATTGGGCACACCTGCACGACAGTAGCGGCGGATATTTTAGCCAGATTGCACCGACAACTCGGCGAAGAGGTGTTTTTTTTAACTGGGACTGATGAACACGGCCAGAAAGTGGCCGAATGTGCTGTTAAAGAAGGTTTAGAACCCCAAGCATATTGCGACAAGATCGCCCCGACCTTTATCGAGGCGTGGAAGAATATTAATATTAGCAACGATTTTTTCATTCGAACAACCGATTCCAGGCATATTGCGGTAGTACAAGAATTATTGCAAAAGATTTACGATGCGGGCGATGCCTATAAAGCCAAATATGAGGGCTATTACTGCATCGGCTGCGAGAGTTTTAAAACAGAAACCGATTTGGTTGAGGGCCATTGTCCACTCCATCCTCCAGAAAAGACGGTTAAAAAGTCAGAAGAAAACTGGTTTTTTAAATTGTCAAAATATGTCCCTCAGTTAATCGAGAAAATTGAAAATGACAATTATATTTTTCCTGAGGGTAAAAGAAGTGAGATCTTGGCAAAGTTAAAAGCGGGGGTAAATGACATTTCTCTATCAAGAGAAAATGTCGAATGGGGAATTCCTGTTCCTTGGGATAAATCACAAACTTTTTATGTTTGGTTTGATGCGTTAATAAATTATTATAGTGCGACTAGGTTTTTAGAAGGCAAGGCGGATTTTTGGCCAGCGGACTTGCACTTACTGGGTAAAGAAATTTTATGGTTTCACACCGTAATATGGCAAGCGATGTTATTGTCGGCAAATATCGCATTGCCTAAAAAGACATTTACTCATAGTTTTTATATGATTGATGGTCAAAAAATGTCGAAAAGCTTGGGAAATGTAATTAGTCCAAAACAATTGACTGACTTGTTTGAAGTCGATGGAGCGAGATATCTTATTGCTCGATCGTTTCCTTCAGAAAATGATTCGGATGTGGGAATTGTCAGATTTAAGGAGAAATATAACGCTGATTTGGCTAATAATTTGGGTAATTTAGTGAGCCGAGTGGCAAAACTTGGCGCGGGTATTAAAAGTATTAAAATTTCTGAGCCAAAATTGGGTGAAGAATACGTCAAGTTAATTGATAATTTAAAATTAGACGAGGCAATCGGTTGGGTGTTTGAAAATTATATTGATAAATCAAATAACCGACTCAATGAAATCGCTCCATGGAAATTGGCAGCCGATGATCCTAAAAGGACCGAGGTACTCCAAGAATGTGCTAATAATATCCGACTGGCGGCGTTTCATTTGTATCCGATAATGCCCGACACATGCGAGAAAATCGAAAGTTGTTTGAATGAGGAGATTAAGCCACTGGAGACAGGGTTGTTTCCAAGAATAAAGTAAATTTAATCCTGCTCTTTTCCGAATTTTGGACCAGATTTACCGTCTTTGATGACATATGAGTTGACTGGACCCATTATTGGCTGATTTTGACGTGACCTTAATTCTTCAATTTGAGCATCGGCTTCAGCAGCAGCTGGAGTAGATCCCTTGGTTGCAAGATCTCGCCTTGCACGATTCAAGACACCATTAAGTTTTTCTTGTCGTTTTTTTTCCGCTTCTTCTTCGGCAATTTGTTTTAGTTTTCCGTCTATATCCATAGAGAGTAATTATATCTAATATATTATAAGACGTCAAGTGTTGAACCAGTTATTTATCTTTTATTCCTAAAACATTTAGATATATTTGTTTCCTGTTTTGGATTAGTCCAACGACGACTCGGCGGGCACTTGTATTTCGACGACCACGTGCAAACAGATCATCTTCTTTATTCAATTGCTCAATTTCTGCGATTATTGCTTCGATAGCGGGTGAATGAGGTATAGGTGAGGCAGCATCATTTCGGGCCATTTCCAAAGCGATTTGGAGGCTTGATTTACTTTGGATATCGACAGTATCAGGTGAACCTGACATAGTGATATCTTATCTTATAATAGAAAGTTGTCAATATGATACTATAAATAATGATCGATACACACGCACATATTAAACCCCTCTCGGCTTCGCCAGATCTCCCCTTGACAGGGGAGACGAACAAGATTGATGGGTTAGAATGGGTGGTGCTGTCGGGAAGTAATTTAGAAGACTCGAAAGCCAATGTAGAATTGGCGAAAAGTAATCAAAAATTACTGGCGGCGGTAGGTATACATCCGCAAGAAACAAACTTCAATCTTCAAACTTCAATTTTAGAATTAGAAGAATTGTTAAAAAATAATAAAAAGATTGTGGCGGTGGGAGAATGCGGATTAGATTTTAGTAGCGAATACAGCCGTGAAACGCAAGAACAAATATTTCGAGGACAGATAGAATTGGCAATAAAATATGATAACCCGTTAATTGTTCATAGCCGGAAAGCCAGTGATGAGACGATAGCAATTTTAAATGAATACAAATGTCGGGGGGTGATTCATTGTTATACCGGGGGAGTCAAAAGAATTAAAAAAGTGCCAGAGAGTTTTTATTTTGGAATTGACGGCAATTTAACCTATGAAGATGGTTTGGTGGAAGTGGTAAAGAATATTCCTAAGGACAGGCTGGTGTTGGAAACCGATTCGCCTTATCTAACACCAATCCCCCACCGAGGCGAAACTAATTATCCAGAATACATCAGATTTACTTATGTGAAAGTGGCGGAAATTTGGGGAATGAGTTTTGAGGAAACAGAGAAAATTATTGATGGGAATGCAAAGAGATTGTTTGAAATATAAATCGGGTTTGGGCAAGCCAAACCCCTACTTTGAATGCGATAAAATTAGTTATTGTTAAATAATCAAAGACATTCAATTCGAAGGCAATTAGTCGATTATTCTCGGCCAAACTATTTTTTTGTGACAATTTGTACGCTAAAACATGGGTATTATTTTGAAAAATATCCTGAACTGGAAAAAATAGCTCAAAAAAACTTACTAGAGATTTATAAATATTTTGAGAATATTGAAATAAAAAGTTGGGTGATAATGCCAAATCACATTCATTTTATTATCGCGATTAAATATCAAGTTAAAGAAGTAACTTTGGGGAAAATAATTGCAGTATATAAATCAATTGTGGTGGTTAGATGGCTAAAGGTGATTAAAAATCACAGGGTCAACTCGATTGGATCAATTTGGCAGAGAAACTACTTCGAACATATCATTAGAAATAAAAGAGAACTGGATGACTATATAAAATATATTGAAGATAATCCAAAAAATTGGCTAAATGATTCGTATCATGTCTCCGTAAAGTAGGGGCGTGGCTTGCCCACGCCTGACGATGATTACTTTATAAAATCGGCAATAATGTTTTCTAATTCTTTGCCAGTGGGATATTTGTCGATAAAGACAACTTCGTTGTCAATGAGTAAGATAGTATCACCGGTGAGGCCGCGAGTATAAACTTTGCTGAGTTCTTTACTATATTCGGGATCGTAATCAATTTGGAGACGTTTGCAAACTGCCTCTAAATCGGCAAATAATTTTTTACCTTTGGGAAGACCGCGGTCAAAAAGTTGGATGCGCATGAACTATTTTAATTATTAATTTGTTGGGTATAGACACTATAAAGTATATCTAATTTTTTTCCTATTTTACGAAAAGCAACATCGTCAACTTGTTCTAATGGAGATAAATTTAAATCTTTATTTAATTCGATGACTGTCTTTCTTGCCATTACCGGACTATTTATGGATATACCTATGTATAAAGCATTTACTAAATTGTTTAGTTGTTCGGACATAGTAGATTTGGCCATCTAATTTTTGGTTGAAGTTAAGTTTTCTAACAAACAGGCGATGGTCATGGGGCCTATACCACCAAAAGACGGGGTTATATAGCTGGTTTTAGCGTTGACATTGGCAAAATCAATATCACCATTGGCAACATCGACAACAATCGCGCCGGGTTTAACAAAATCTTCAGTAATCAGGTTCTTGACACCGGTAGCCGAGATAAGAAGATCAGCTTGGCGAGTAATTTCAGCTAGATTTTTAGTTTGATCGTTACAGAGAGTGACGTTAATTTTCCGTTTGATGAAGATTTTTTGAAGAGGTTTGCCAATTAAATCAGAGTCGTTGATAATTACCGCATTTTTTCCGAAAATGGACAAATGATACTCGTCTAACAAACGAATAATGCCGCGAACGACCGCTGGAGTGAAAGGTGAATTGGGGGTGAGGCCATCGACGTCTTTTTTGGGATTAATGGCGGAAATAATTTTTGTTTTATTGTAATGCGAAGGCAAGGGTAGTTGTATGAAAAAACCAGAAACTTTAGGATTGGTATTGAGGTCGCTAATTAATTGCAAAAGATCGGGGGTGGGAGTTGAAGAAGGTAAATGATGAATCACACAATCTTGGCCGATTTGCTGGCAAGCTTTTTGTTTTAAAGTAACGTACTTTGAACTAGAAGGGCTGTCGCCGACCCAAATGATATGGAGAGAACCATGGGGTTGGAGACCAGCGAGAATTTTTTCGGAAAGTGTTTTGCCGTCAAGTAAGATCATATTTGAGTGAGAATTTCTGCACCAGAATCAGTAATTAAAATAGTGTGTTCAAATTGAGCGGAGAGCGAACCGTCGCGGGTGCGGACAGTCCAATTATCGTGTGAGTCGAGAGTTACCCGCCAATCGGGCGAAGCGTTGATCATGGGCTCGATAGTAAAAATCATGCCTGGTTTAAGGGTGACATCATCGATAGTATTTTTATAATGATAAATAAAAGGATCTTCATGAAATTTTAAACCGACACCATGACCACCAAGATCGCGGACGGGAGAATAGCCAAATTTGGTGACATATTTTTCAATAACTTGACCGACGCATTCGTTAAGAGATTTGCCGGGTTTAAGAGCATTAATGGCCATGTCTAAGGAAATTTTAGTGTGTTTGATTAAATTAGTGGCAGTGGGGGAAATTTGACCAACAGGATAAGTGGCAGAGGTGTCACCAAAATAGCCATGAAGAATCGTGGTGACATCGAGATTGACGATGTCGCCGTTTTTGAGGACTTCTTTGGTGGAGGGAATGCCATGACAAACAACGTCGTTGATTGAGGTGCAAATGCTTTTGGGAAAACCACCATAATTTAGGGGTGCGGCAATGGCGCCATGATCGGCAATATATTTAACCGCCAATTGATTAAGGGATTCAGTGTTTAAACCAGGTTTGATAAAACCGGCTAAGTAATTGAGGATTTCCGCAGCCAAGCGGCTGGATTGGCGAATACCTTCAATTTGGGCTGGAGTTTTAATTTTGACCACAGCGAATTATAACAAATTTGGCTATTTATGGGAGTAAAGCCAGTAAGAATAGACAAAAACAAAGCCAACAGTAAAAAGGATGGGGCCAAGGAGAAAATAAATGGCCAGATTTGGCCAAATAATTCCTAAAAGTGAAATAAGCGCCACGGCTTTAAATAATTGACCACCGACTAGGTGGGTTTGTTTCCAAACTTTGTCGCTACTGAGGGTCCAGGGGGTACGAATGCCAACAAACCAATTGCGGTGGGCGTTTTGAGTGAGAATACCAGTGTAAAAAAAGAGGATGGCAATGCCGGGAGTAAAAAATTGGATAAAGTTAAATTGATAACCCAGATTCCAGAATAGAGTTAAAAAGTGGATATAAACCAAAAAGGCGGTGATGATAATAACAAAATTTTGATAATGAGTTTTAAATTGGGAGAAATTCTTTTTGTAGGGGTCGATTGAGGGTAATAGTTTAAATAGGAAATATAAGCCAACGGTTAAACTAGGCAAAAAATAAAGTCCGAAGAGATGGGATGAATAGCCATTAACTTGGCCATTGATGTCCCAGTGAGAAGCCATTTGAGCAGGCAAAGAGGGTGCCAGTAAAAAGCTAACTAAATAGGCGAGGGCGATTAAAATAATTGATGTCATAGATACATTATATACTTGACTAATTTTGACGACTGCTACTATAATGGTAGTAGATTATGAAACAACTAACCCTTGCTCCCCTCCCCTACGCTTATGATGCTTTGGAACCAGTAATTTCCAAACAAATTATGGAATTGCATCACGACAAACATCATGCGGCTTACGTTAATGCCTATAATGCGGCCATAGAAAAAGAAAAGACTCGGGATGTGATGCGGGATATTAGTTTTAATTACAATGGGGCAATTATGCACGATTTGTTTTGGCAGAATATGCGACCAGCCCAAGAAAATAATTTGCCACCGGAGGGGATGTTTGCCGACTGGGAGAAAATTAAAAAAGAATTTACGAATGCGGCGGTAACCGTTGAAGGTTCCGGTTGGGCAGTGGTTTGGCAAGTGGATGGTGAACTAGTCGTCGGCCAACTGGAAAAGCATAATTTATTGGGATTAAATGGAGCCAAACCAGTATTAGTGCTGGATGTGTGGGAACATGCTTATTATCCACAATATTTGAATAACCGAGCCGCCTACGTTGAAGCCTGGTGGCAAGTGGTTAATTGGGAAGAAGTGGAAAAGAGAATCAGATAAACTTAATGATGGTGCGTTAGATAATTTTCAATATTTTTAATTCGATGGGCAATGTCTTGTCGTCCTAAATCTCCGGCAATGGCGAGTGCTCCAAATTCTAGCACTTTATCGGGTGAGTGAATTGTCACGGCAATACCGACAGCTCCGACAGCGGCGATAGTAGCTCCTTTTGCTAGTGCGTCATGGGTAACTTGTAGATTTTGGAGTCTTTGTTTGAGGATATCAATACCATTACTCATATTTGAAACAATATCCCCCGCCGAAGCGGGGGAATAATTAGTTAACTAAAATTAACGAGTGACGGAAATGGGAGTACCGCTTTCAGCATTGGGAGCTTTGACAGTGATACGACCGCTAGTACCTTGCATAATGGTGTAGCCGGTGTTGTAGGTAGCCGAACAACCGATGTCGGTATTCTTGGGATCGTACGGTAAATTCGCTATGAAGACCGGGGCAAGATCGGTACAAAAGCTGACACCAGCACCGCCAGTAACATCAGCGATGGGAGTGTCTGAGGTGCCGATACCGGAAGGTAGTGCTCCCTGTTTGTCGGCGGCGTAGGAATAAACCGCGTTAAGAATAGCGTTAACATCGCTTCGACGTTTAGTGTCGTTGGCAGCTTTGAATTGTTTGCCAGGATTGATGGCAATCAAGACAATGGCGAAGAGGACCGCCAAGATGCCGATAACAACGACAAGTTCAATAAGCGTAAAACCAGCATTGCTGGAATTTTTCATTTTTGTTTTCATTTTTTTTATTTAATTTATAATGGTATGAATTTAGATAATTTTATTGACCAATAATAATTTCAACATCGACGAGAAGATCATTACTGTCTTTGATTATAAGATTACGGGAAAGTTTTCGAACTTCAGGTAATATTTTGTCTTTTAGAGCCTGTGGGTAGCGAACGGAAAAAGTGACGATGACTTGGTTGGAGTTAGTATTGGTGGGCGATTGAAACGAAGTAATGTTGCCGAATCCAGCTAAATTAAGATCGTCACGAAGTTGAGTGGCAGATTTGTCGAGATTGAGATTATTAAGAATAATCCGAACATTGGTAGTCGATTGAGTAATTACAGCAGGAGTAGGGCTGAAAACTACCTTGGTGGGAATAGTGGTGGGAGCAACTGATTTTGCCGGAGGAGATTTTTGCCGATTTTGAAAAATAAGCATACTAATCATGATTGCCAATAATAGACAAAAAACACCGATTAACATAGCAGTGCGATTAACTTTAAAGTTAAGTTTTATTTGGGGTTGAAAACGGTGGTAATTAGCAATTGGTAATAAACTGTTTTTTTTGAGAAGAGTTATATTGTCAGCAAATTTTTTGGCGATAATTTGAGGCAAAATAGAAATTACTGAAATCTGGTGTGACTCAAAAACATCGGTCAAAACGGTTAATAAATGTTTGTTGGTAACGAATAGGGTTGAACCGTTATCTTCTGGATATTCGCGATAGGCTTTGGAGTTAAAAGGGATCATCTTAATGAAGGAATCAATTTCAATTTCGTTGCCGAGCGAGGAGATAAAAGATTTTTCGAAATAAATTTCGGGTGAAATAGAAATAATCAGACGGTGATTGTCATTGGTTTTTTTGTCTAAATATTGATTGATTGCCTGTCGAAACTTAACCTCGTCGACAATTTCCAGATCATTAAAAAAGTCGGAGTTTAATTTTACTTTGTGACCGTCGAAATTAAGACTGTCACGGGTAATCAATAAGTGAGCTGGAACTGGAGTTTTAGTTAAAAAATTTCTTGCCATGAGTTGATGGTTAAATTATTAGTATTGATATAATCGGAAATTTTGACTTGAATTGTGCGAGAGAAATTACCATAGACTCCACGCGATTGGATGGTAGTGGTGTCGGGTAAAGTGATATAGGCAATACCACCATTGAAGGAAAGATTTTCACCACTATAACCAATATCACGAGAAAATCGCTCTAAACCATTTTCAGCTCCACTTTCGGCAATATCCAGAGCGATGGCTGATTGCTCGGCTTGGGTATTGGCGAAGGTACTGTTGATGAGTGCGTAGGTAGCGGCGGTGATCATGGTGGTGGCCATGACCGTAAAAATAATTAAAGCGACTGAGGCAAAACCGGTTTGATTATTGATTGATTTGGCCATTAGTTGCAACAACAAATATTATTTCCAGTACAGCCATAAATTGAGCCGGAATTGTGCTGATTTCGACCGCATTGAGAAGAGCGCTGACAACTACCACCATTACCATATTGCTGATTGCAATAGGCACTACAATTGGCCGGAGTCGGGGTAGGGGTAGGAATACGAGTGGGGGTATTTGTAGGACGAGGGGTAGGAGTAGGAGTGTTGGTGGGGGGGGCTAAAACAGTAACGTTAGTGTCAGAATTACCAGTAGTTTGACAAGTCCGACCGTCAGATAAAGTCGCAGTAGCCCAGACAGCAGCACTACCTGAAGAAACAGCGGTAACAGTGGTGGTGTAGGGACTACGATTATCGGATGTTGGGTTGACGGTGGCAACACTAGTGTTGTAGGACCCAAAATTCATCCGGCTAACACTGGCATTACCCAAACCAAATGTAACGGATGCAGTAATGTTACTATTCCCATTAATCGATAAATTTAGGCTAGAGGGGTTGGTGGTGACTGAGCATGAAGCAGGAGTTGGGGTGGGAGAAGAAATCGGGCCAGAGGTGGGAGTCAAAGTAGCGATGGGGGTAATTGTTGGGGCGGGAGGCGAAGTTGGATTAACCGCGCTGGTGTTAGGTCGGAGGGCAATCAGTGTATTGGTGTTGTGAATTTCCGGACCGGAGGCTTTGGAAACTGAACTAATAACCCCGTAATTTATCATGATGGCTGTACTGGTGGTGCCGACTTTTTGAAATAGTAAATTGGTAATCGTAGTATCAAAACTATTGAGTGGGAGACCATTAAGTTGCAAAGAATTACTTAAAGCGGAATAGGTATAGGTACTAGTACCAATACTGAGGGTGAGAGTTTTTTGATCAGGACTGACAGTGAAACTTTTGGCACGCTGGATATCGTAAGTTAAACGTTGCTGAATAAAGCGATTGTCTTGATCGACACTACTGGTGGCAGTGGAATCTAATTGGAGATTGAGAATGGAGACCAACATCTCGGTGAGGACGACTAATAATATGGAAAAAATTCCCATATATACCAGTAATTCGATTAATGTAAATCCGCGCTGTTTCATAGTGAGTAGTTGACAGTAACTGAATTAACCACTGGAGTTGAATTCGTGTCGGTGGTAGTTAGAAAGGCCTTGTAACGGAAGCAGCGAGCGGGGTTTTTGTAGGCACCAGATGGGCTTAATGGAATAATACCGCCTGAAGATGGGAAGAAACTAGCTGATGTTCCATCAGGGCCAACATAGCTAAAAGTAACCCCATTGCAACTATTGCTGATGGCGTCGGTAGCAGCAACTTGGAATTTAACACTGGTATTTGCCGGTAAGGTCACAGAAGGAAGAATACGATTAAAAACGACTGAAGATTTAGCATCGAAAGTGCCTGATTCAAAAGTGCCAGCGCCAACATATAAGCCATTAGGTAAATCGGGACCGCCTTGAACAACCTTTAAACCCTGGCTAGCCGTGGTGGTGATGACATAGGCAAAAACTTCGCCACTGGCTTCTTGAGTGGAAGCCACACCGTTAAGACCACCAGTATAGGCTAAACTACCACACATAGTTGGAGCAGACTCATTACTAAGATCAAGAACGGCATATTGTTGGGGTCCACCAACACCGACGACGATAGCCCGATTTTCTAAAGGTAAAGTAATGACTGATTGGCGTGGGTCCATACCCCCAGATTGCCAACCACCGCCATTTGAACAAGATGGCTGAGTAGCAACACCCCCAATAACAGTGGGATTTGCTTTATTAGTAGTATCGATGACCACAAAATCTTTTTCGGTGGACGAGCTGTTGGAGTCGGAAATGTAGGCTCGGGTGCCATCTGGTTTGACATAAACACCCATGGTGGCGGTAGTGGTAATGTTGCAAAAATTGGCAATGGGATTTAAATCGACTCCCCCACTAGTGACGGTGCCATTTTGAACTCTGCCGCCACCAGCCAAACCCCATTGACTGGAATTATTGTTGTTGCTGACATCGAGAATGACCATTTCGGGAAGGAAGCTACCATTAATGGCTATAAAGGCATAAATACTTGAGCCAACTTGTCGAACATAAATTTCCTTAGCATAACTCGTGCCTCCATAAGTATTATCGGAAAATTGAATGCGGCTACCAATTTGAGTGGGCGAGGCGTGATTAGATAGGTCGAGAACATAAAGGTAATTACCAACTGCTAAATAACCACGATTGTTTAGAACAAAAATAGCGGTAGCTGGATCGCTATTGGCGGAACTGGTCAAACTGAAAGATCCTTCTTCATGAAAAATGCCGGCGCTATCAAACCGAGTCAAATTGACAATAACCAATCTTTTTCCGTTAGTTAAGTCGGTGGTGAAGTAGCCCCAATTAGGTTCGCCGAAAACTGAAGTAGCATGATAACCCCCATTTAAGCGACCATCAAGATTGAAAGACAACGGACTAGTGGCAACTTTAACATGAGCAAAAGAGGCAGTGGCAGAATGGGAATTACCCATACCGACGTAGACATTGCCGGGCGAGGCACTAACCGCAGTCGGAACTTCGGGTAAATCAACAGAAACATTGGCAAAAGAAGGAGCACACCATTTGGCATTGACGGCTTGACCAGAACCAAGAATAATTTCACCAC
This sequence comes from Candidatus Shapirobacteria bacterium, assembly GCA_903825325.1. Classification (GTDB taxonomy): domain Bacteria; phylum Patescibacteriota; class Microgenomatia; order UBA12405; family UBA12405; genus UBA2283. Next base: position 13,100 of record CAIKAI010000023.1, read on the forward strand.
CGGAGGCGCTGGTAGTTTGAGTGCCGAGTGTGATACCGATACCAAAGTCAGTGATATTAGTTTCAGCGTGAGTTGAATTAAGATGGCGCGTCAAATAAACCGTGGAGACAACTGATGAAGTTCGAGGTTTAGCCCAAGAGACGGTAATATTAGCCAAAAGCGTTGAGGGGTCGATTTGGTCAGAGGTACCAGTACCGATGATATTATTAGAGCTATCACGGTAAACAACCGATAAAACTATTTTGCGACTAAATCCATCGGAAGTAGTGTCTGATCCGGAGCCTAAACTTAAAGCCGTCCCAGTTAAAACCGGATGTAAATCGGAGTTTAGAGGAGTCAAAAGTGACCAATTATTGTCTTTGATATTACGGAGCTGTTCCTCGGTTTGTTTTAGATAACTTAAGGCCAAACTACGCTGCTGTTGTTGTGGCTTGCCACGTTGAAAACTAATCAGGCCAGTGATTAAGGCAGGCAATAAAATTGAGCAAAGCCCAATGGCAACCATGAGTTCAATAAGTGATTGACCGAGATTTCGTTTCACTTTAATTGAGGGCGGTTATGACGCCGTATTGATTAATAGTTAATGATTTTTGTTGGTGTGAGACAGTGTCGGAAAGAGTAATCGTGGTTGCAGAAGATTCGCCACTACCTTTGGCAAAAATAATATCGTTACTGGCGGTAATATGCAAAGTTCCCCCAAGATTAACTAAGAAATTCGTTGTATCGGTGACATTATAGGTGTCATGAAACAGGACATAATCGGTGGAATCGAAATGGATGCCATAGTTACTATGAGTCCCCCGACCTTCTGTATCGCCGATCATCGCCTTGTCTTGTTGACGTTTTAGATCGCTAATTAAAGTATTAACAGTAGAGTTGAGAGAGGTACTGTGTTGGGCTTGGGTCAAACTAAGAGTGGATAAAGTTGCCAAAATGGCAAAAATACCCATGACTACCAGTAGTTCGATAATAGTAAAACCTTTAGCGAACATTAATTTGACCAATTAAGTTGTAAATTGGAGCAATAATGGCCAGCATCATGGCACCCAAAAAGATACCAACAATTACTAAAATAACTGGCTCAAGTAAGGTGGTGACAGTTTTAAGATCATTGACAACGTTATAATCCAGAAACTCGGAAATATCTTGCATTGATTTATCAAGGGTGCCGGTTTTTTCACCAGATTCAATGATTTTGACCATAACGCTGGGGATTTCGTTGTGTTTGGTTTTAAGCCCTTCGGAAAGTTTACCTCCAGACAAAATCATTTCTTTAGAACGACTAATGGCCTGGCTAATATTTTGATTGATGACGACATCACTACATAAATCGAGGGCTACTGAGATAGGAACACTGGAACTTAACAACAAGGCTAAACTACGGGTAAAGCGGGTTAAATCGATTTCCCGGACCAGCTTGGAAATTACCGGGAGTCGAGAGAAAAAAATCAAAAATGAACGTTGGTGAGTCTGATAAAAGTAAATCGTGCCGGCGACAATTAAAGCAATGACAGCGATGATAGGAATAGTGTAAGAAGTTAAAGCATTGCTCATAACTATCATGATTTTGGTTGGCAAGGGTAAAACTACCCGAAGATTGGTAAAGATTTGGGCAATTCTCGGGATAACGAACAGGAGAATGACCAAAAACATACCTAAAAAGACAATTAAAAGTATGATTGGATATAACAAAGCCGCTTTGACTTTATCGGTAAACTCCATGTCGCGCCGAACATTATCCCGCAAGTCGCGAAGGGTGGCTTCGAGGTTGCCTGATTGTTCGGATGACTTTAAGATGTTAATATTTATACGAGAAAAAACTTTGGGAAAATGAGCAAAAGCTTGACTGAGAGTGCCACCGTCGACAAGAGTAGTTTTAGAGTAAGCGAGAAGCTTTTTAAGATTGCCATGGGATTCGTCTTCGAGGGTTTGAATGGTCTCCAATAGTGGAATCCCGGCAGTGAGCATGGTAGTAATATTACCGATAAAAGCTAATTTATCGCTGGAAGAAATGGAAATGTTTTCTAGTTTCATATTGATTCAATTTTGGTAACGCGAAGGACTTCCTCAAGAGTGGTGTGACCACTTTGACATTTGGTGAGACCGTCATCAAGCATGGTAGACATGCCATTGGCAACAGCGGCAGCGAGAATTGATTCGGAATCAGCCCGAGAGGTAATTAATTGACGAATTTTGTTATTGATTTCAAGAACTTCAAAAACACCGACACGGCCGGAAAAACCAGTATGGTGACAATGAGCACAACCTAGTCCATGGAAAAACTTGACTTTAGTAGCTGAGCCGAAATGTTTTTTAATAACTTCTTGAGGTAAACTCCGTTTGAGTTCGGCTAAAGAAATTATGTTTTCCTGGCGGCATTTAGGACAAATTTGACGGACGAGCCGTTGAGCAATGATCAAGTTAATGGTAGAGGCAACTAAAAAAGGTTCGACTTTCATGTCGATAAAACGAGGAATAGCCGTGGCAGCGTCGTTAGTGTGAAGAGTAGTCAAAACTAAATGACCGGTTAAGGCCGCGTTAACTGCGATTGAAGCAGTATCGTTATCACGGATTTCGCCGACAAAAATAATGTTTGGATCCTGACGGAGAATGGAACGGAGACCGTTGGCAAAATTCAAATTGGTCCGAGGATTCACCTGAATTTGATTGATGCCTTGAATACGATACTCAATTGGATCCTCAATGGTAGTAATATTTTGATCGCGAGAGTTAAGAATTTTAAGAAGAGAATAAATCGAAGTGGTTTTTCCAGATCCGGTAGGCCCAGTAGATAAAACCATACCATAGGATTTTTTAATGGATTGAGTGACCTTGGCTAAATCAGCTGGACTCATACCCAAGTCGACTAAAGAAAATTTGCGGGAACGGGAGGATAGAAGGCGCAAAACAGCTTTTTCGCCATCGGCAACCGGAATAATGGAAACCCGAATGTCGAGATTTTCTTCGGCCAGTTGCAGACGCATTTTACCGTCTTGAGGGCTGAGATGTTCATCGGTTTTGAGCTTGGAAAGGATTTTCACCCGGGCGATAATTCTTTCGTGCATGTTTTTGGGTAATTTGGCAATGTCGTGAAGAACGCCATCGAGACGGAAACGGATAAGTGAATGTTTCTCTTCGGGTTCAATGTGGATATCCGAGGCCCGATCTTGGTAAGCAAATTCGATGATTAAATCGGCAATTTTAGCAATTGGAGTTTGTTCGTTGACCAAATCATTGTCAAGATGACTGGATTCAATTAATTTGGCAAAAGTTTGGCGAACCTCTTGGCGATAATTTTGGAGGGCATTGGAAATGTCAGTGCGAGTCGCTAAGTGAGGGACAACTTTGAGACCAACTTTTTTGGAAATAATTTGCTGAACTTCAGTGAGGCTGGGGTCGGACATGGCTAAATGAATTTCTTTGGGAAGACGTTGAAAAACGACAACACCATGTTGGCGAGCGACAGATTCGGGGATTATAGAAAGTAACTCAGGAGTTAAGGAGACATCAACCAAACTAATTAAAGGAAACTTAGTAAGTTCGGAAAGATATTGATAAAGTTTTGACTCAGTAATTAGTTCTTTGTCGAGAATAGCATCGACAAGAGAAAGATCGGCGTTATTGGCAAAAGCAACCAAATCATCATAGGCCGTAGCCGAGAGAATTTTTTTCCCAATGAGAAATTCCTGCAGTTTTTCATCAGAAATGATCATATTTTATCAAATTGATATTACTGACCGACTTTCTCTTTGGACAAAGTTGCCAAAACTTGAGCAACTTCGTTGACAGAGCTTTCGTCTGATGAACCGGTTAGGGTCATTACAGTAGTACCTTGGATAAATAGTCGTTGATCAATATAGATCTTTTGACCTTTGTTAAGGTAGTAACCAGTAAGAACCGCGGTATAGCCGGATTCTAAGGAATTACGTTTATCGGTTTGATAAACTAAGCTGGGAAGTACGGATTTGGCACCGGATTTAAGGGTGTCAACATATTTAGCCGGCGTTTTAGCATCGGCAGAGGTAGTTTTTTGGTAAACAACTTCGGGCTTAAGGCTAGTGGTAACATCTTTTTGAAGTTTAATGGCATTATCGTTTTGAGAAACTGTTTTCCAGCCAGTGGGTAAATTAGCGACTTGAGTTACTTGATTGGCATCGTTTGCTGGAGCAACGACGCTGGTCGAATGACGACGGGTGAAGAAATAACCAGCAATTAATAAAACGACGACGGCAATAGCGAGATATTTTTTCATAATTATTTTTGTAATGAAGCTTTAACGATAATGCGATAGTCAGGTTGAGTGAAGCTACAAGTAACTAAAACTATTTGGTCGGACGAAGTTTTAAGAACGTTAACATCGTCTTTTTTAACAAAGTCGGTAGCGGTCACGACGTAATTTGAAGTTTGGTTGTGTTGATTGACAACAACCTTGTCGCCTTTAACGACTTTAAAAAGTGAGCCAAAGACATCATAACCATTGTGACCGTAAAAAACATTGGAACCATCGACAATAGTGTTAAGAACTTCATGTTGGCCAACAGCTAATTGATCGGCAATAACTTGAGGTTGGTATAGAGGTTGGTCGATGCCAATGGCGGGGATAGAAATCGATGCACCCTCGATTAGTTTATTACCGGAAGGAAGTTTGTCGGTGGAATAAACCACTTCAGCAGTATTCATTAATTCAGTAAAGGCGCCGAGAACTTCGCCACCGAAACTTTCTTTAATACCATCGATTAAGGGATTATCATTGGTAGAGACACCGAGAACACGAATGGTGCCAGGTTGATTAGTACAAACAACGTTGGAAGGAATACCACCCTTACAACCATTTTGAGCTTGAACGTAGAAACAGTAGTTTCCACCCGGATTTAGGGCTAAAACTGTGTAGCTAGTAACATTACCGACATTGGGATCGCCATATAGATAATTACCAACAGATGGGCCGTAGGCAACAGCGTAGGAGGTATGAGGACCGGGAGCATTGTCCCAAGTTAGTTTAACTTTGCCGCCGCCAAGAGCGATGGCTTTTAAGTTGGTAGGAGCACCGGGATCAGTATCATTACAAACTGGGGCGTCATGACTTTGGCTGCCGCCACCACCGCCATTGGAATTGTTAGCTGGTGGATTGGTAGGAGCTGGGGTTTGAGTGGGATCGGCGGAAGGAGTTGGCGATTCGGTTACCGAAGGAGTGACACTTGGACAAGCACGTTGATCATGGTCTTTCCATTCGTCGTTATGATCTCTAAAATCGCCATGGAAATTGTCATCCATATGATAGTCATCGCGAAGGTGTTGATCATCAGGACGGTGACAGCGACGAGAAATAATATCATAAATATAGGAAATAATCGCATCGTGTTCGCGGTTTGCACCCCAAAACCAGTGGATGGAGGGGCAAACTTGGTTACAGGAATTGTTTTGGTGATCTTCTTCAGCGGCATTGACACGGGAAATTGACTTGGAGCCGAGGTAAAAAGAAAAGATAAAAACGAACAAAGACGAGACAAGAAATAGTTTGAGTGTTTTTGTCATAAGTGCCCAATTATAACATCAGTTTATTTTTTGTATATAGTCTTATAACCGCAAAATCTTAGCAAAAAATCTTCAGCGAATAATTAGTATAATAAGACATGCAAAAAAATACGTCGTGGGACAAAGTGGGAGATTGGTATAAGGACGCGGTGGGTGACAAAGGCCATTTTTATCACCAAGAGGTGATTCTGCCCAATGTTGTTAGATTATTAAAACTAAACCCGACGGCAAAATTGTTGGACTTGGGTTGTGGGCAAGGAGTTCTAGCCAGGGCAATATCCAAAGAGGTAGCGTACTTGGGATTGGACTTGTCGCCGAATTTAATTGAAGAAGCGAGAAAGTTAGATCAGAATCCAATTCATAAATACGGGGTGGCGGACATTTGCAAAGAACTACCGATTAAATATTCAGGTTTTAGCCATGCAGCGATTATTTTGGCATTGCAAAATGTGGCCCACCCATTTAAAGTGTTTAAGAATTTAGCGATACACTTAAATAAGGGAGGAAAACTGGTAATAGTGTTGAATCACCCCAGTTTTCGAATTCCTAAACATGCAGATTGGGAGGTAGATAGGGTAAAAAAAATACAGTATCGAAAAGTGGACTGTTACATGAGTCCGTTGGAAATTCCGATTGAGAGTAGCCCATTTGATCGCATCAATAATGTGTCGACAACCTCGTTTCATTATCCCCTTTCGGCTTATAGTGAAATGCTATTTGACAACGGATTTGTCATCGAGAAAATTGAAGAATGGGTGTCTCCGAAAAAATCGGAAGGCGGTATGGCCGAAGTTGAAGACAAAGCCAGAAAAGAATTTCCCTTATTTATGGCGATTGTAGCGAGTAAGAAATAAAACTATGAAACCAAAAGTAATCGTTTTTGATCTTGATGACACAATTTGTCAAACTAGATGGATATTTGAAAAGCAGATGAAAACCGGCGCTGAATATCTAGCCAATACCCTAGGTGAAAAAAATGCAGACGGATGGTTAACAGAAATTGAGACCGTGAATAATAAGTTATTTGAGATATTCAAAGTCAACCCAAAACGTTGGGTTAAATTAGTTGATCAAATTGCGGGTGAGGCTGACCAAAATATTAAAGAGAGAGCAATAGATATATTTAATCAAATATATTTCGAACCATTACCATTTGTTGATGGTGCTGAGGAAACTTTAACGAAGTTAACAAACAATAAAATTGATATAGCGATTCATACACATGCGAATGCTGACTGGACGTGGCGCAAGTATGAGTGGTTAGGGTTGAGTCGTTTTTTTGATAAAGACAAGATATTGATTTCAAATGAAGATAATCACAAAACAGCGGCTTCATGGAAAAGAGTGTTTGGTGAGCTAAATTGTTTACCAGAGGAAGGGATGGTGGTAGGCGATAGTCCGAGAAGCGATATCAACCCAGCATTGGAGATTGGAGTAAAAGAGTGTGTACTTTATCAGGGTGGAGAAATTTGGTCGGTGCATCAAATGGAGGTGCCGAAGAGTGTCAAAGTTATTAACGATATCAGAAATATTTTGGATTAGGAATTTATTCTTGGACTTCCTTTTTGTTTATCTGGCAGGCAGCGACATATTTGGGGTCGTTTTTGATGCGTTCACGATAAGCAATGTCACTAATAATACGAGTATTGTCGGTAACAAGATCTAGGAACTCCGAACCGTGTAAATGGCCGTCTTCGTGTTGGATGACCCGGGACAAAATACCATCACAAGTGATCGTAAATTTCTTACCACTTAAATCAGTAGCGATGACGGTTATTTCTCTTGGTCGAATTACCGGGGCGAAAATTGTGCCATTGGCGACACAGCCACAACCTTCGTAGATTTCGACTTTCACTTCAGAGGAATAGGTAATTTCTGGATTGATATATACCCGAAGTTGGTCGGCTTGGTCGGCAGGTCGATTAGCGGTCTCCCGGGGCTCGGTGACGAAAACGCGATAGTTTTCGCCAATTTGGGGTGCGGCCATACCAATTAATCCGTTGTTGCGCATGGTATCGACAAGATCGTCGACAATTTGTTTGATTTTGGGATCATTAATGTCGGCAACTTTTTGGTTAGGTTGTTTTAAACGAAGATCACCGATTTGAAGGGTTTCACGAATTGACATAACTGAATTGTAACACCAGCAGAATAAAGTCTCCTTTGTTATTGTTTGTTGATAAAAAATTATATAAGGATTAATCTTTAATCAGATGGGTAAGAAAGTAAAAAAACAAAACAATCTTGTGCTATTGATATTTGTTTTAATTGCAATAGCAGCCGGATTTGTTGCTTATTTCAAATTTGTTGGCAAAAAAGATGCAATCGATAGGTTAATTACTTTTGATGCAACAACATTTCCGGCAGAATTAAAAGATCAGATGTATATTCAACATAATATTGATAGGAATAAATACTATATAGATATTGAGGGAGTGTCATTTTATGATGGTGCTGTGTATATTGATTCGAGATTACAAAGAATTGACAATCCAGAGGGGACTTCAGGTCAATATGATATTTGGTATAAAAAGTCTCGGAATTGGGTCTTTTTGGTAGCGGGACAGGATGACCCAATGTGTTCAACGTTGGAACAAATAAAAATAGGTAAAGGTCTAAATTGCTACGATGACAATAATCAGAAAAGAATCGTGGCTTATTAAGAATTCAATTGTTTGCCGAAGGTCAGGCTATTCACCCTGGTAGTAGAGTTGGCGATGATCGGGACTAAAAAAGAAGAGACCTCCATCACGATCTGAATAATAGTATCCGTCTTTTTCAGCCTGATCAAGATAAAAATCTCCATTTTCTATGGTAGTTGGTCCAAAATAATGGTTGTCGATTCCCTCTTGGAGAGTAAAGTGGGGCACCCACTTGGCCGCTTGGGATTGAAATTCATTGGCAATGTCGACTGACCAGTCTTCGATGCCTTGTGGAGTGCAATTATCGAGTGAGTGCTCAAAAGTAACATAAACTGATGGCGTGCCGTCTTGTGGTGTATCAACTATTGATGGGTTTAAGCTTAAAGCAATGGACTTATTGTCTTCAGACAAACTATTAAAGTCGATTTGAATATGAGCTAAATTGTTGTCTTGGTTATTGGCAGAAGTACTGACTGTTTGAATACCTTTATCAAATAATTTACAACACGACTCTATCAAAGGCGATTCAACCAAATCTGGAATATTATCTCGAAAAATTATTCGGCTTGGACCTTTTCCAATTCTTATTACTTCGCTGATGGATTGGGGCAACTCTGGCTTACTCATGAATTTAATTGTTTGCCGAAGGTCATACAAATTTGACGACAGTCGATGAGGGAAAAACCGGGGTGGGAAATGGCATCTTTAAAAGAGGCAGTGACTTCGAGTGGGTTGTGTCCATCGACAGATAATGCCTGAGCTTGGGGATTTACTGTGTGGATTAAAGCGACTGGATCGATGGCAATCCCGGTAACGCCTAATGGAGTAGATTTAGTTTTGGAGCCTTGGGGAGTAGTAGGACTGGCTTGACCGGTGGTTAAACTATAGAGCAAATTGTTGGCTACAAAAACATTGATGTCCACATTGGAGCGAGCAGTGGAAATTAAATGACCAAGACCCTCGCCATATAATCCCCCATCACCACCGACAGCAATGACGGTTAAATCAGGATTGGCTAATTTGACTCCGGCAGCGGTGGGGACGCAGCGACCGTGGAGACCGTGAATAGCATAAGTTTTGAAAAAATCGGCCATATTACCCATGCAGCCGATGTCGTAGACGATAACAATTTTTTCTTTGGGAACACGGTGAGGTGATGAATC
>CAIKAI010000024.1 GCA_903825325.1 Candidatus Shapirobacteria bacterium
ATACTAACATCTCAGTAGAGGTATGAAAAAAAGAGTAACAATGGAATTTGAAATACCACAAATAGAAGCAAATGAAAGAACCCCTAAGATTGATAAATTATATCAAATAATAAACAATCTTATTGCGGAGAGCTTAAAAGATAAAGATACTGTTGAGCGTTTAAAGAGGGAAGCAAATGGACTTCGAAATACCACAAGTAACAGCAAGCGAAAGAACTCCTCTGGTTGATAAATTATGTCATACAATAGATAAACTTATTGCGGAGTGTCTAAGGGATAAAAATACTATAGAGCTTTTAAAGGAAGAGCTTAATCGACTAAAAGGTCTAAAAAACAAACCCAAAATCAAACCCAGTAAAATGGAAAGTAAAGCCAAGAAAGGTAAAGAAGGCAAGAAAAACACGGCCACTACTAGGGCCTGTTGACATTTCACATGGGTAACCATAAATAGCCGCATGCCAATGCCAGCATTGATGCATAATTTCTCTTTAATTTATCATATCGCGTGGCTATAGAGCGAAAATGTTTTAATCGAGCAAAAGCATTTTCAACCAAATGCCTATATTTGTATAAACCCCAATCCATATCATCATTACCTATTATTGAATTATTTTTTCTTGGAATAATCGGTATAGATAGCCTATCTCGAATAAGCTGCCGTAGTTCTTCACTATCATAACCTTTGTCTGCAACTGTATATTCCGACACTGGTAATTTTTTAATAAATTCAGGAGCAGCCTTGCAATCATGGACTTCGCCACCTGTTAACTCAAATTCAATTGGTAAGCCATAGCTATCAACTGCCATATGTATTTTGGTAGTATTACCAGCAACAGACTTGCCAATTGCTTGCTCTTCTTCGCTGGCTGCGCCAGCGCTATGTTGATGGGCTTTAACGATACTGCCATCAATAAATTCCCACTCAAGATCCGGGTCTTTAGCTAAGTCTTTGAAAATATTTATCAATTTATCTTTTAAAGACCAGCGATTAAATTTCTGAAATATAGAATTCCAAAAACCAAATACTAACGGTACGTCGCGCCAAGGACAACCAGTTCTCATGCGATATAACATGCCTTCAACCATCATGCGAAGATTTGGCTTGTCATAAATATTTTGTTGATGCATTATTATCCTCAGCTTTGACCATAACTCATCAGTGAGCATTAGTCGGGCCATTGCAAACTCGTTTTTTTGTTTATTAAGAAAACCAATTATACGAGTTTGCTATTATTTTTCAAGTTGTTACGACTAAATGTCAACAGGCCCTAGTATTATTCTAAATTAATTTTTCGTTAATTAACAGCATGGATATAATTGAAGTCATAAATTTATCGGAATATGAGTTACGAAATACATCAAAAGACATTTTGGTGTCTGCTGTTATTTTATTGCGTGAAAAAATTGAATCTGATCAAGAGATTTACACGTCAGAACTTTCCTTAATCCAAGCAAAGCTAAACGAAAAAGAGGCAGAGTTAACGAACTTAAAACACCAAGACGTTAATACAACAGCCAATCAACCTTCATCAAAGCAACCAGAATACAATAAAAACACTGGTCCTAAAAAACCCAAAAAGAAAAAGAAAAGAAGTCATAAAGGCAGAAAAGGCGCTGGCAACCGTCCGAAACCAAATCCTGACGTCTTTGTCGTCAATGCGCTACAATATTGCCCAGATTGTCACGCAAATCTAACAACACAGCCAGTAATAGACACCGTAGTGCGTATTATTGAAGACATACCTCCACCAGCTAAAAAAACTATTATTACAGAAGAAACCCAAGAGAGAAAATGGTGTCATAATTGTGGCAAAATTGTTGCTTCGGTATCAGAAGCGGCATTACCTAAATCAGATATTGGCCTACAAGCTCTGGTGCTTATTGCTTATCTATGGGTGGTTTCAGCTATATCTTTACCAGGAATAGCCAGATACTTGAACGCATTTTTTCGTTTAGTTATATCTACATCAGGATTGTCCAAGATGATGATTAGATTGGCTGGCATTATGGAGCCGGTTTATGATGAAATCTTGACGGATGTTAAAGGAGGTATGATTATTTTTGCTGACGAAACCGGATGGAGAGTTAAAGGTATTCTGTGGTGGCTATGGATTTTTGCTAACGGGCGAACAGCTTATTATTGGCCAGATCGACATCGAGGTAGCGCAGTAGTAGAAAAAATACTCGGAACATTATTCACCGGTGTATTGGTAACTGATGCTTGGCATGCTTACATGAAAATAGTTTGCAAAAAACAAACATGTATGGCGCATATTATGCGCAAAATAAGAAAATTCAGAGATGCCTATCCAGATGATTACAGTATCATACAATTTTATAAAAAATTGCGTCGCATCTTGCTGGATGGTGAAAAATTGCAATCAACTCGCAAAGATATAAGTGAAGAAGTTTTTCTTAAGCGCTTACAGCTTTTGAAGAAGAGATTGAAAAATTTACTAAATTGGAAAAGCCCAAGTAATACATTAGCGACAGTTATTAAAAAAGTTGCTCGTCAAGAGGCGTATATTCTAACATTCGTTGAGCATGGTGGCGTACCAAATCATAATAATTATGGCGAATACATTATAAAAAAAGGCATCTTGAAAAGAAAAGTTTCGGGTGGTAGCATGTCTGAAGATGGCGTTAGAGCTTATGCTGTGCTGCAATCAGTAGCGCAAACATGCCACTTAAGAAACTTGTCTTTTAGTAGTTTTATGACTACCAGCCTTATCAACTACATCCGTACCGGTAAAGCTCTTTCATTAAACGCATATGAAGCAAAATCAATTAAACCAACTGAATTAAATATAGAAAAGGAGGCGGCATGAAAGCTGTTAAAGTTAAAAAAACTAAAAAATCCTGTTGTGTGGCTTGCAACGGAGAAAACACTAAAACATATCTAATGACCTATCCAGTAAAAATGGGCGAGAAACAATTAGATGTTGGCAGAGTATCGGTTAGAGAATGTCTTGATTGTGGAGTTATTAAACCAACTCAAGCTGGGCAAGCAAAAATTGAACGCAGTACAATGATGTTTATGTCGTTATGCGGTGGATTTATAGATGATGACAAAATTTGTCCATTTTAAACTTATAATAGCTTAGGAGTTACAAAAACTGTTTCAATTCAGTTTAAGCTCACTCATTTTTTACTTCGACTTCACGAACATCGTTGTAGCCGCTAGCAATAACTTTTTGCACTGCTTGC
>CAIKAI010000025.1 GCA_903825325.1 Candidatus Shapirobacteria bacterium
ATCTGGATCGGGAAAAAGTTATACCGCTAAAGTCGAGATTTTAAGACAATTAATGCAGGGCACTAAAGTCATCGTGGTGGATCCGGAAAGAGAATATAAACAGCTAGCTGCCTCGGTTGACGGCACTTACATAAAACTATCGGCTAAATCTCAGGAGAAAATTAATCCGTTTGATTTTTCAATCACCACGGTGACCGGAGAAAATGGCTTATCAGAACATATTCAGGATTTGACGGAAATAATTTCCTTGATGGTCGGAGGATTGTCATCAGAAGAAAAAGCGGTGGCGGATAAAGCCATAATTCAAACTTATAAAGATTTTGGATTTACTTTAAATGGGAAAAATAAACCAAAAGCTAAACAAAAATTCCCATTACTGAAGGATCTATACAAAACTTTAAAAAAATTAAAACAAAAAGATTTATGTAATCGATTGGAAAGATTCGTCAAAGGATCATTATCGTCGGTGTTCGATTCCCAAACAAATATCAAGATGAATAACCGGTTAGTAGTTTTTGACATTAAGGATCTCAACGAAGCACTTCGGCCAATTCTGATGCTAACCATTGCCAACTTTGTTAATTCACAAGTAAAAACTCATCCACAAAAGAGAATTTTAGTCATCGATGAAGGTTGGATATTACTTCAACAAGAAGAGAGTGCCCGATTTATCTCCGGTTTAGTCAGGAGAGCAAGAAAATATTATTTAGGAGTCACCATAATTTCTCAACAGGCCAATGACTTTTTGAGTTCAGAATACGGAAGGGCGATTGCTTCTCAATCGGCTTTACGGGTGTTGATGAAGCAGGATACTACCACCATAAAAAAAGTGGCAGAGGAATTTCATTTGAGTGGTTATGAACAACACTTCCTGTTAACTTGTGACCGGGGTGAAGCTTTGATTATTGCCGACCAAAACCATGTGGCGCTAAAAGTGGTGGCCTCCAAAAAAGAACACCCACTTTTAACCACCGATCCAAGGGAAATTTATAGCTAATTATGGCAATGCCTTTAGGGACTATTTTTACCTTTTGGTCTTTTCGGAAGGAGTTAAAGATTGTCATCTCAACTTTTTTACTAGTATTATTCTTGCCAGTAATCGCAGTCATAATCTTGACTCAGACTGGTTTAAACATTGTTTCTGACAAATTGGCAACTGTCGATACGACCACAAACACTGTAGATATTCATGATCCAGTAAGTGGAAGAGTTATCGCCGCGGTTACTTCACCGATGGTGTGGCCGGTTAAGGGAATTGTGACTTTGGAGTTTGGCAAACCTGATCTACCTTATGAGATTTTTCATACTGGTATTGATATTGCTAATCCTCAAGGAAAATTTGGTGACGATATTTCCCCATTTATGGACGGAACGGTAACTTATGCCGGGCAGACAGCCATTGGCTACGGAAAACATATAATTATCGACCATGGAAATAATGTCACTTCGTTATATGGACATTTAGATAAGATAATGGTTTTCAAAGGGGAAAAAGTTAAAATTAGCGATGTGATTGGGAAAGAAGGAACAACGGGTTGGTCAACTGGGCCTCATTTACATTTTCAAATTGATGTGTTTGGGATACCGGTGAATCCGAGAACGTTTGTGGGACAGACAGGACCTTAAGTATTCTAAGTTACAGCCTAAACTTGTGAATGTTAGAAGTATAATTGTGTATTGTGAGTATTTAAAATAACTATGCCAATAAGCAACCGAAAACAATTTCACGAAAGATTATGGTCAGCTGCCGAACAACTTAGGGCAAACTCTGGCCTAAAGTTGAATGAGATTTCTGAGCCCATTTTAGGTTTGATTTTTCTTAAGTTTGCCGACGTTCGTTTCAAACGGGCTAAAGCCGAGATTGAAGCGGAAAGAAGTTCGAACTCTGGTCGCCAAGCCCCACTTACTCCAGACCATTTTAAGTCCAAGGGCGTTTTGTACCTACCGGAAACGGCTACTTATTCCTATTTGATGAATCTCCCAGAAAGCGAGAACATCGGCAAGGCCATCAACGAAGCCATGAAACTGATTGAAGCTAGCAACACTGATTTAGCTGGTGTGCTGCCACAAGATTTCACTTCACTTCACAAAACACCGGGTGAAAATAGTCAAATACTCGTCACCCTTCTAAAAAACTTTAATCAAATTCCTGACGATATTAGTGGCGATGCTTTTGGAGAAATTTACGAATACTTTTTAGGCGAATTTGCCCGTTCTGAAGGTGCTAAAGGTGGTGAGTTCTTCACTCCTCAGTCTATCGTAAGGCTATTAGTTGAAATAATTGAACCATACCATGGCAAAATTTTAGATCCCGCCTGCGGTAGCGGTGGTATGTTTGTCCAGTCGGCTAACTTCGTCAAATCTCATTCGGCCGGTAAGTCGCAGGTTATGAATGAGGTCGCCATTTACGGCCAAGAAAAAGGCACCAGCAACATCCGCACCGCCAAAATGAATCTTGCCATCCATGGCTTGTCTGGAAAAATTGCCGAAGTAAATTCTTTTTATACCGATTCGTTTAACAGCGTAGGTGCCTTTGACTTTGTCCTTGCCAATCCGCCCTTTAACGTCAAAGGTAAAGATAAAAATGGTCAAATTGTTATCGACCCCGCCAAAATTAAAGGCGATCCTCGCTATTATCTTGGACTCCCGATTACTGGTAAAGGTGAAGTCTCAAATGCCAACTATCTCTGGATGCAGATGTTCGCCAGCGCTTTAAACCCTCAAGGACGTGCCGGTTTTGTTATGGCTAATTCTGCTAGTGATGCCGGTAATGCTGAAAAAGAAATTAGAAAAAAGATAGTCGATGCTGGTATGGTCGACGTAGTTATTTCAGTTGGCTCCAACATGTTCATGAATGCCACCCTATCCTGTACTCTTTGGTTTTTTGATAAAAGAAAATCAAATACTGATAGAAAAAATAAAGTTTTATTTATCAATGCTCAAGACATCTTTACCCCCATAGACCGGGCACATAGCGAATGGACAGATGAACAGATACAAGGGATATCTTCAATTGTCCGCCGCTACCGAGAGGAAGAAGGCGAAGAAAAATACCAAGACATCAAAGGCCGTTGTAAAGTTGCCACCCTAGACGAAGTCCGCAATAACGACTACTCCCTAAACCCCGGTCGTTATGTTGAAATAATTGAAAAAGAAATGAGTGATGTTGATTTTGACTCACGGATAAAAGAACTGACTAACGAATTCGCTACACTGACATCAGAAGCCCATGATCTAGAGAAAAAAATCATTGACGATTGGAAGGATATTTTATAGAGTCTATGGAAAAATGGTCAAGACACAAATTAAAGGAACTAATAACGATAAAACATGGTTATGCCTTTAAGGGTGAATACTTTACAGATGTTAAAACTAATAACATTCTTTTAACACCAGGCAACTTTGCAATCGGCGGCGGTTTTCAAATTAATAAGCCGAAATATTATGAAGGGCCAATACCTGAAGATTATGTTCTAAAAAAAGGCGATTTAATTGTGACCATGACTGATTTAAGCAAGCAAGGAGACACGCTAGGTTTTCCGGCCATAATCCCATACAACTCACATTTAAAATTCCTCCACAACCAACGAATAGGCCTAGTAGAAGAATTGATTGACGAAATTGACCTGAAATTCTTGTTCTATTCGATGTGTACAAACACATACCAAAAGTTTGTGGTGGGGTCTGCCTCTGGATCCACAGTAAAACACACGTCGCCAGGTAGAATTCGAGAGTACGAAATAAGTATCCCAAGTAAGGGTACACAACTTAAAATTGCTTCAATCCTTTCGGCTTACGATGATTTAATTGAAAACAATGAAAAACGTATAAAATTGCTTGAGGAAATGGCTCAACTTCTTTTCACTGAATGGTTTGTAAAATTTAACTTTCCCGGCCATGAAAAAATAAAGATGGTTGATAGTGGAACTGAGTTTGGGATGATCCCGGAAGGGTGGAATTTAAAAGCACTAGAAAATGTCTGTGATTATATCGGACGTGGAATTTCTCCAAGTTATAACGATGAAGGCGAAAGCATCGTTTTAAACCAAAAATGTATTAGAAATCAACAAATAAGTTTTGCGGAATCCAGAAGACAAGATAAAAAAGTCTCAACCGAAAAGATTGTTAAGTTTGGTGACGTTCTGGTTTGTTCCACCGGAGTCGGAACTCTTGGAAGAGTTGCCCAAATATACGATTTTTACTCTGGCAGCACAGCAGATTCGCATGTTTCAATCGTTCGCCCAAACAATAATATTAATGTTGATTACTTTGGTATTTCATTACTGAATAAGGAAAAATATTTTACTGATCAAGGAGTAGGATCGACTGGGCAGACTGAACTATCAAGATCAATAATTCAAAAGACAATAATCTTGTGCCCGCCAATGGAAATACAATTGCAATTCTCTAATAAAGTAGCGAATGGTAGGCGGGTACTTATTAACTTAAGAAAGGCAAATGACGACTTGGCTCAAATACGCGACCTTTTAATCCCCCAGTTAGTGACCGGGAAAAGGGGGGTAAAAAATTAATACTATGGCTGCAATAAGCATCTACGACTATTTTTCAGATAAAAGAAAAGGGGCTGGATTAACGACCATCGAAGAGGATATCTTTCAATATTATCTTCAGCTCAGTGTCATCAGTCACTATTTTACTGTGTCATACAGTTACTTAGATAAAAACGCCGTTAGGAATGAGGTTAAGAGAGTGTTCCCTTCCTGGACTGGGTTCGAAGATTTGTACTGGTTTTGTTACAACTATGAGGGATTTGGTAATGCCCTTTACTCTTTTAAAGAGGCTTGGACTTCGATAATTAGACTTTTATTTTCCATTGATTCGTCAACAACTGATGAAAGATTACCGAACAGTCCGGCGATTAAAAATTTTCCAATCGGTAGTCAAAGGCTCGGGGTAGCCTTAATTAATTTTATAAACAACCAAAATGTTAAAAAAGTTCTCGCGGACAGAAACGATTCAATTCATGCCTTTGGGACATGGAGAAAAGAGATATCAAAACACCTGACCGTCCAAGATTGGAACTCAGTTGCAGATGAACTAAGAACTAGATTGCAAGGGACGAAAGAAACTATTGAATTGTTAAATAGCCAACTCGAAACAGTATTAATTACAAAAATACAAAATATATGATTGATGGATTCATAAAAAACTTCGAATTACTCGAAGAAAGAAGTGATGTAAAAGATCTTCTCGATTTTGGGAATTTGTGCAATAAATTTTCTAAAAAAATAGACTCCATTCCAAATTCGGCAATTATTGCTCTCGTTGGGCCTTTTGGAAGCGGCAAAAGCACTATGCTAGACAAGCTTATGGCCGCCCGCTCAGACAAAGAAACGTGGTTTGAATTCGACGCATGGAAGTACCCCGATAGACAAAATCTATGGGAGGGACTCGTTTTAGACATTTTAAAGGCAATTAGTCCAAGTGAGTTGGTAAGAGCCGAGAAAGAAATGAATGGAACCCAAAATGATGATAAAAAAACTTTAGTTAATGTCATCTCAAAAATTCCTATACCTGGCTTCTCCGCACTTGAGGGCATAAACCACTTTCTCGAAACCACACCGGCGAGGAGGGTAAATGAAATCCAAGAAATATTAAAAAAACACCTAAGTAAAATCGATAAAAATTTAGTCATTATTGTTGAAGATATTGACCGTTCCGGTGACGCCGGTATTTTCTTCTTAGAAACTCTTAAACAGTTTTTAAGAATTTCTAAACTCTCAAAAAAAGTAATAATCATTGTCCCGATGGCAAACGATAACTACCAAAAAAACATTGATTCATACGTAAAAAGCATTGACTATTTTGACTTTTTTGAATCTGGGAAAGAAATCAAACTTGAACAGTTTGTAAACGAAGTTTTTGATGATAATCTATTTACTGGGCAACAAAATAATTCAGAAATATGTACTCAAGTTCCGATCGGGATAGACGGAAAGACGCAATTAGTAAGTTTTCTTGAAGGCCTTTTTCGTGAGATGCCAAATATGAATATGCGTTTACTGAAGTTAATCATTAGAAAGGCAAACTTGAATTATAAAAATCAGTTGGAGGATGGACTTGACCCAGATTTTCGAATGACTATCTGTATTGAAGCCTCAAAATATTTTAAATTTGACGAAACAAAAGACGCTAATTTTTATGAGAAGTTCAAAACTAAAAGAGTGGTGACCGGAAGTAGCCTATTCGCATCCTTTCTTTTTGTAATACTAATTAAACAAAGTTCCATCTATACACTCGATTATTCGAACAGCCCAGCAGAATTAAAACGGACATCTTCGACTGTAGACTTTAAGATTATAGATAGAGTTGATAATGACAAAAAGTCCTACCCATCTATCCCTTGGAAGTTTGGAATGTTTAAAGATGATATGGGATACGGTATTACAAGTTTTTATTTCCAATACTAATTTATGAATCCATTTAGCGAAGACAACCTAGTCGAACAAACAGTCATCAAAATTATCAAGGAAGTTTGGGATGACGATAACTGTCACATCAACACTTACGAAGATAAAGACGACCTATCGCTCGGCCGGGAGAATCAGGGTGAAGTCGTTCTTAAAAAGTATTTAATCCCTGCACTCCAAAAGATCAATCCCACCTTACCGGTGGACGCTCTTGAACAGGCTGTGGATGCCATTACTCGAGATCGCTCGAATTTGGAAATTGTCAAAGCCAACCAGGAAATATACGAACTATTGCGGGACGGGGTTAATGTTAATGTCGTCCGCGAAAACGGCACCACTGAAGAGGAACAAGTTCGATTCTTTGATTTTGATAATGTTGAAAACAATCATTTTTTGGCGGTCTCTCAATTATGGGTAGTGGGAGAAATTTATACTCGCCGACCGGATGTTGTTTTGTTTGTCAATGGAATCCCTTTGATTTTAATGGAGCTTAAAGCCTCCCATAAAAGTTTGGTTGACGCCCTTAACGATAATATTCGCGACTACAAAGTTACTATCCCCAAACTCTTTTGGTACAACATGGGAATTATTATTAGCAATGGAATTGAAAATAAGTTTGGCTCTTTTACTGCACCTTATGAGTTCTTTAATGAGTGGAAAAAATCGGACAGCGAAGATGATAAAACCAAAACTGATTTAGCGACCATTCTCCATGGTATTTGTAATAAACAACGTTTCCTCGATATCTTTGAGAACTTTATTTTGTTTGACGAATCAAAAAGCGCAGTGAAGAAAATAGTTCCTCGATACTTTCAATATTACGGGGTAAACCGGGCTTTCGACAATGTCATTAATCGCAAAAAACTCGAAGGTAAACTCGGTGTCTTCTGGCATACTCAAGGATCGGGCAAGTCTTACTCTATGGTCTTTTTATCGCAAAAAGTTTTACGAAAACTTAAAGGTAACTTTACTTTCGTAATCGTCACCGATCGAACTCAACTGGATAGTCAAGCTTATGACAACTTCGCTAATGTCGGTACAGTTTATGAAAAAGAAGTTCGAGCCGAAAGCATTACTCACTTAAAAGAATTGCTAGCTCAAGATCACCGCCAGATTTTTACGACCATCCAAAAATTCCAAGATATCCCCGGAGCTATTTCTGACCGTGAAGACATTATTGTTATCACCGATGAAGCCCACCGCTCACAATACGATCGCATGGCTTTAAACATGCGCAAAGCACTTCCTAATGCGTCGTTCATTGGATTTACTGGTACTCCTTTAATGGCTGATGGTGAGGCAGAGACTGTTAAAACATTTGGTGACTATGTGTCTGTCTATAACTTTGGCCAATCAGTTGAGGACGGTGCCACTGTTCCACTCTACTACGAGAACCGAGTCCCTCATTTGAAAAACGTTAATGAAAACCTTGAGGAACAATTAGGACAATTGTTAGACAGATATGATTTGGATGAAGACGAGGAAGAAAAAATTGAACAGGAATATTCCAATTTTTACGAGATTATAACGAGAGAAGACCGTCTCGACACCATCGCCCGCGACATTGTGCAGCATTTTGTGGGTAGAGGTTACAACGGCAAGGCTATGGTTATTTCGATCGATAAAAAGACCACCTTTCGGATGTATGACAAAGTTAAAAAAGAATGGGATAGATATCTGGCCAAACTAAGAATGGATCTCTCCCGAACGACAGATGAATATGAACACGAAAAGCTACTCGCCAAACTTGAAGAACATGATAATGTCGACATGGCGGTGATGGTTAGCCTTGGAGATAATCAAAACGAAATCGCCGACATGGCCGAATTTGAAATTGATGTTAAACCAATTCGAGAAAGAATTCTCAAAAAAACTTCCAATGATGGTCGAATTATCTCACTCGAAGATGAGTTCAAAGAGCCAAACAGCAACCTTAGAATAATCTTCGTTTGTGCTATGTGGTTAACTGGTTTTGATGTTCCCAACCTCTCAACTTTGTATTTGGATAAGCCTCTAAAAAACCATACCTTAATGCAAACGATCGCCCGTGCCAATCGGGTGGCCGATGCTGATAAAAAGAACGGTGTTATCGTCGATTATATTGGTGTCTTTAAAAATATTGAAAAAGCACTCGCCCTTTATGCTGCTAGCGGTATTGACGATGAGGAAATAATTAAGAATAAAGATGAATTATTGGAAGATTTAAAGTCCACTCTTCAGACAATTAAAGAATTTCTCACCTCTGAAAATATAGAACTAAAACCACTTCTTGAAGCACCAGGTGATCAAAAGTTGTTATTACTTGAAAGTTACGCCAATACTATTATCGGTCAACAAGAAAAGAAAAAGGAATTTCTCAATCTTGCCGCTGATTTACATAACGCCTACCAATCAGTATTACCTGATCCAAACGCTGAAGACTATTACAAAGAAGTTACTGCAGTGCGAGTATTGGCTTCAAGAATTCGCGATGTCGGATCTCAAAGTGTTAGTTTTGAACAAGTTAAAAAAGATTTGGAAGACTTGCTCGACAAA
Organism: Candidatus Shapirobacteria bacterium; assembly: GCA_903825325.1. Classification (GTDB taxonomy): domain Bacteria; phylum Patescibacteriota; class Microgenomatia; order UBA12405; family UBA12405; genus UBA2283. Next base: position 8,967 of record CAIKAI010000025.1, read on the forward strand.
TCAATTCAAGCCGGGCAATATATTATTCCTCAACACAAAAAGATCAAAGATTTAAGCGCACTTGATGCCGATGCTTTGCATGAATTCTTCGCTAAATTAGACAACAAGAATATTCAAGTCGACGCCATGAGAGCCGAGCTAGAACAAAAAATTACTGAGATGGTTAGAAAAAACAAAAAAAGGGCTCGATTTATGGAAAGATTGACTTCACTCCTGCATGAATACAACAGTGGTGCTCATGACATTGACCAACTTTTTGATGACTTAGTTAACCTGGCCAAAGATTTGAGCGAAGAGGAACAACGTACCGTCAAAGAAAACCTAAACGAAGACGAGTTGGCGATTTTTGACCTACTAGTTAAAGAAAATCTAAATCCAGACGAGGTCAAAAAGGTTAAGGGAACAACTCAAGAATTACTCGAAAAATTAAAACCTCTTTTGGTTCCCCACTGGCGAGACTTTGAAACGAACCGTGCCGAAGTTAAAGTCGCCATTTCAGATTTGTTTTTTGCTGAATTACCCGATCCCACCTACACTCCCAAAGATTGTGAAATGAAGGGGCTAGAGGTCTACAACTTTGTCTACGAACGCTATCAAGATTCGCGAGGCTTTGTCTATACTTAAAAGATACTGTTTTCGAGAACCGGATTTTCCTAAAGAAGCCTATTTAGCTTTGATATTTATGTCTTCATCTGACAAGGATGGGTTTAGCTTCTTGTATCCGATGATGCCTATATACCCTAGCCTGATGATGCTCAGAACGAAGATACTACATTTTAAAATACAACTAAGCAAAGAAAATAAACTGACTGTTTATGGGGTTATTGCCGTTAAGATCAACCTGTCAAGAAAATTCCCTTTAAGAAAAGAACATTGGAATAATCCTCAAAACGAACTGTTCAAAAAAGACTATCGATTAATTAAATACCGAGACATGATGGCTGACATGCCGCAATTATATTCCGTGTTAGTTTTACCCAATGCGTACGATGTTAAAAATAAGAAATGGAGTTTTATAAACTGGATTCCACTACTGATTACGACCGATAATAAAAAGATTGATGACTTGATTAAAATATCTGACCAGCCGGTAGATAATTCAGCCAAACATATGGGGATATACTCAATTGAGTATGCTAAAGGATTTAATCTAAAGACTGGAAAAATAATTGAACCTAATGATTCTCATCCGTTGAAGGTAAGTGACTGTTAGTCTTTACTTGCTCTAATAATAGTTTTGCTAACTGCTCAGTAAAAGCATCGATTCTTTTTTGGGTATCAGAACTATTGGTGACTTTTGGAGTTTTCATTAAATCATTCTACTAAAACGGCGCGGGGTTGAAAATGTATAATGACATTATGAATTATGATCCAGTCAACTTTTCCAAGAACTTAGTTAAAGGCCGAATTGCCGAAACGTTATTCGAACAAATGCTTCGCGATGCAGGTTGTTTTACTATTCTATCCTTTGGTTACGAAAAAATTATTCCTGAACTGGCCCATCGACATAACGATGTTAAGGCACAAGAAACAATGGAAATAATTAGACGGGCTCCTGATTTTGCCGTGATAAACAACGACACTCACGATGTTTTCTTAATTGAGGTTAAATATTTGATGAGACCAACCTCGGACATAATACTTGCTGATGCTAAAAGAATGTTTGAGTCATGGAGGCCATCTTATTTGTTTTTGGCAACACCAGATGGATTTTTCTTTGACAAGGCTTCTGATATTGTCAAAAATAATGGAGAAATTAGACCATTCCAACACCCCCAGATTTCAATGGAATTACAGAAAAAATATACTCAACTGCTGAATGACTTTATAGAACCTAAACCAAGCGAAAATAGTAACTAGGAAAAGTACTTATAGCGCACCAGAAGTATAATCTTTCTTATTATGGATTTTGTAAAAGATCGGCAATACTATGTTGACCAGTATGACGTACTGACTATCGAAGATTGCCTTCAATGGATCGAAATTGCCAGGAAAAGTGGACGAAATGTCAGAGAGATTCAAAAGATGGATAAGATAGGATATGTTGGAGCATTAGCAGAAATTGCCTTGTATTTTAAAAAAGGAGAAAATTATAAACAGAAAGAATCTACCATTAAAAAATGGATGGATCGGGATAAATTAGCTCAGGAGAAATATGACAACGCCCAACCACCAGATAATATTTTTTGTGACCAGTGCAACTTTGCGATGGGATTTGAAGGCAAAGATTTACATAGTTCTTGGGATGAATATTTACAGATGCTACTTTTCTTTGAATGCCCAAACTGTCACAAACGAAAAGTCGTATGTGAAAACGGGGAAATTTACGATACTCGAATAAAATGCCCTAAATGTACATTATTAATGGAATCTACTCAAACCAGAAAAGGTGAGTTATTAACAACTACCGAGATATGTAAAAGCTGTGGTTATAAAAATATTGATGTTTGGGATTTTGAAGAGGACGCTAAAAAGTCAAAGTTAGAAGAGGCCAGACGGAAATATTTGTTGGATAATTTCAGAAAAGAATTTTGTTTAACTCCTGAAGAAGGTCAACAATATATTCGAGACCGAATTACTGCAGACCACTATGCAAAAGTAGTAGATGAGAAAACTAAAAAAGACACCGACCCGAGATATCAAAAAGCCCGGGCACTAAAGAAGATAAAAGTTTTTGAGATGGAGAAACTATTAAAAGAAGTCTTAGAAAAGGAAAAATATATTGAACTTACTTTTGATAGGCCGGAAATTACTAAGGATGTAGTTATCCCATTTTCAGTTCAGGAATCGGATTCAACTAGAAACGATTATGATAGTCAAAATGATCTAAAAAAGTTGATTAAGAAAACACTGGAGGATACCAATTGGCGGTTAATGAGTGATGGTATTAGTCAAAGGCTAGGGATTTTGACTGGCCGGGTAAGAGGGTATGAAAATGAGGATGATATCATCAAAATCGTTTAATTTAGAATGTCGTTAAAGATATTTGATCTAAATTATCATTCATAAATTTTGCAATTTCCTTCGCTTTTGCCATATTAGTACCTTTTGGTAAATCAAATCCCAAAAAGCCGTGATTTGGTAATTTAACGCTCTCATTTAGCGGCTCAGCCATAATCCATGGAGTACCCTCTGAAAATTCCTTAATTGTAAAAACATATTTTGCTCTCGTTGTATTGACCATATAATTGTATTTAAATAATTAATAAACTTTCTGTGTATACTAAATTAACAGTCAGAGAGGGCGGATTCTTTCCCCCTCTGACGGTTGTGCTTTATTGGATGTTATTATTCATCCAATTCAAATCTGATGCTGGAATCCCCGAGACATATCCAGACTGTTTTACACCTAATACCACTAATTTGTCCGTTGCATCTATCTCGCTAAGTCGGTTTGCAAGTTGCTCCGCCGTTAGCGGGGTATTCACAAGCCAAAAGCTTTCGCAAGGTTTGATCCAGTTAGGGCAAACTGTTTTGATTTTTTGATGTAAACCAAGATAGTTCTGTCCGGGAGTTCTCAGGTCATAAGTGACTAAATAGACCATAGGGTGACTCCTCTTTAATACCGTCCTCAGTATCTAGTGCCGGTTGGTTAATAACAAAATGCAGGAATTGGAATCCACAACCTACAAACCAGACATGCTCGCTACTTCGCCATGGATACCCAAGTTGAATGCGCTGTATAAGAATGAGTGGTATGTGAGAGAGTAAAACTGGGCTAAATGTACTCAGTATTACTTTTATATCCCGAGAAACCCTAGCGTAATTAGTTGTATTTACCCTTTGGTTCCAGTAATTTAAGTTGTAGTGTTGTTCCATAATTTGCTTTTTTTATCATTTTTGGTTAAATTTAGTGTAGAAGGAACCAAAAAATCCCTCTCGAAAGAAAAGCTGTTTTCCTTGACCGGGGCAGCTTTTTTTATATCTTTAGTATACTCTTAACTTCAAAGGAGTACAACTAAAAACCACACCAAAATACCGATTTATAACCGGTATTTTAATATTTGACATATTATGATATAATAAATTATGATTGATAAAGCAAATACCGCAAAAAGAGAGCGTTTTTTGAGATTAGGCCAAACTCGGACAGTAAAGCTGTTAAAGGCCATTACTGTGCTGTCACACTGCTCAAACAGATCTCTGTACGACTACAGAGACGAGGAAATTGAAAAAATATTTAACGCAATTGAAAAGGCTACTCTTGAAGCAAAGATGAAGTTTAAAGGGAATGAACCTGTCAATTTTAAGCTCTAATTTTAGAAATCAACCATTTATATTGGTATCTTATTCAGCTTTGAATCATATGTAGAGTGAGTTAGTTGGGAAGTGAGATGTTGTTTTGGAGAAGGAGTGAAAAATAAGCTATAATCACCCTATGGACGTCAAAAATAATATTGGTAAAAGGTTGAAGGAAGTTCGGGAAGAACGGGGTATGACTCAGGCAGAAGTTGCTAAGGAATCTGGTTTAAGCACCAACTTTTACGCCAGATTGGAAAGGGATGAGGAAAATGTATCGATTGAGAACTTTGAAAAGATTTTAAAAACGCTTAAAGCCAAATCATCAGACATATTGACGTTTTAGTTTTGTCTCGAGGTAATTTTCTTAACTTTCTTAATTTTGCCTATTTTTTCGTCTTCAACTACTTTGTGAGCTATAAGATGGGCTAAAGATTGCATGTTGCCAAGCATTTCGATGGCGTGTTCACGAGTAGCCTTTGCGGGATCGGTTTGTTTGAGAAAATTAATGACTTTGGCAATGTCTTCTTCAACTTGGCTGGGTTGTTTGGTCATAGTTGTATTATAACTGGAAATATGGATTATAAGAATTTTTTGTAATTTAGAAAATTATACATTTCCTGGGCTGTAGTTGGATCGATTATTCGTCTCATAATTTCACGACTTTTGGTTTGGGACAATATGTTGAGACTGCCTTCCCAAAGCACGCCTTGATCGATTAGGGCAAGCTTGCGATGATGTTTTCCTCTACATATAAGCACATGTACACCCAAAACTTCAAACTTATGAATTTCTGCTTCTGATTGCAGTTCGTATGAGCGGGAATGCTCACTGGGATCGCGGGTAAAAATATATACCCTAACGCCTCGATCAATTAATTTTTTAAATACCGGCGAAAGCATTTTCATTCGACTAGTAGTTATAAATGGGCTTTCGATAATAACTTCCTGATGGCTCAGTTCCAGATCACGAACAAATGCTTGGTAAAACGTTTTCTCATCATAAAGCGAGGAAGAAAAATTACTCATGGATTTCCTCCCCGACGTCAATAATTATGATTTTACCTTGATAATAGGTAAACCCAAGCTTTATTAACTGTTCGTAAAGCTGTAAAATGCTAGCTATTAAGGGTTCCCAAATCGGGACTGAGGGCTCACACATCATCTATAATCAACTGTGATCACAATTTTTCATGGCGATAACCCCACGGCTTCGCGCACTGCTTGTCTTGAACTTGTCAACACGGCTAAATCCGGCTCTGTTTTCCAAACCGATTCCAAAAACATTGACCTTAATCAGCTCAATAATTTCTTAAGCAGTGGCTCATTATTTGAAGATGCCAAAACTTTAGTTATCGACAACTTTTTTTCCATTCCCAAAGCGAATTTAGATAAGCTAGTTAAGCTTATTAATCAAAATCAATGCGATGTTATTATTTGGCAAGATAAAGCTCTCAATGCCACCCAGCTCAAAACCTTTCCCCAAGCCAAAGTCCAAGCTTTTAAGGCCGACAATCAACTCTTTACTTGCTTAAACGCCATCAAACCTCACAACTTAAATCAATTTATTAAACTCTACGATCAAGTTGTCCAAAAAGATTTATTTGATCTCTTTTTATATCTCCTCAAAGGCAACCTCCGTCGCCAGTTGCAAACCTATTCCAAATTTGATCAAGTCCAAATTAAAAAAATCTACCTCCAACTAATTGAATTAGAATTCCAATACAAAACCGGTCAGCTTTCCCTTCCCAAAGACATGGCATTGAAACGAGTACTTGTACCTATTTTGAGATAGATCTATATTATATATAATAGTATAGATTTTTGTTCGTACCTAGGGCATTATTTTTAAAATAGATTCAATTAGCACTCAAACAAGTTACCTGCTAATTAATCTGTCATCTGGTAATTAAATATCAAAATTCAGTGTATATTTAATTATGACTCAAAATATTTTATGGTTCAAAGAAATCCATTTTGAAGATGTTTCCTTAGTTGGTGGTAAAGGCGCCAATCTAGGCGAAATGTACAATCTCGGCATTCCCGTCCCCAATGGTTTTGTGGTTACCGCTGATGCCTACTACAAATTCGTCAAAGACAACGATCTTAAAAAAAAGCTTACCGATATTCTTAAAACTACTGATGTCGACGACCCTGACCAGCTTTTAGCTGCGTCGCGCAAAGTCAAACACATCATTAAAACTAGCCCAATTTCCCCCGACCTAGCAAACGAAATCATGAAGAATTACAAAAAACTTTCTGGTTTTGGTGGTTTACAGAACCTACCTGTCGCCGTTCGTTCCTCTGCGACTGCCGAAGACTCGGCCGATGCTTCCTTTGCCGGTCAACAAGAGACCTTTTTAAATGTTATCGGTGAAAGCAATGTTGTCAAAAGGGTTCGTGACTGTTGGGCTAGCTTGTTCACCCCTCGTTCCATTTTTTATCGTGCCAAGAAAAAATATGACCATTTTAAAGTTGGTGTCGCCGTCCCTGTTCAAAGGCAAGTCCAAAGTGATGTCTCTGGTATCATGTTTACCGTCAATCCAGTCAGTAATAATAAAAACGAAATTATTATCGAAACTATTTGGGGATTAGGTGAATACATTGTCCAAGGTCAGGTCACCCCCGATCAAATTGTTTTTGATAAAAGTAATTGGAATATTATTTCCAAAAACCATGTTCTCCAGGATGTAATGCTAATCAAATCCGAAGATGAAACTTCCGAGGTTGCAGTTCCCAAAACAAAACAAAATAAAATAAAAATCAGTGACGAATTTGCCAAAAAAATTGCCAAAGTTGGTCAAAAACTGCACAACCATTATGGCAAACCTCAAGACATCGAATTTGCTGTCTACAAAAACGAATTGTTCATTGTTCAAACTCGACCAATCACCACCGTTACTAGCAATCAGAAGATTCTCGATGCTCAAACCTCGATAACTTCTACTCCTGATTTAAAAGGCGAATCCGCCAGCCCCGGCAATGCCACAGGGACGGTCATTATTATTAAATCGCCCAAAGAAATCGACCGTGTCCAAAAAGGCCAAATCTTAGTCACTTCAATGACATCGCCAGACTTCGTCCCAGCGATGAAAAAAGTCAACGGCATAATTACCGATAAAGGTGGTCAAACCTCTCATGCGGCCATTGTCAGTCGTGAATTAGGGGTCCCCTGTGTCGTCGGCACTAAAACCGCTACCAAGGTTTTGAAAGATGGTATGACTGTGACTCTCAATGGCACCACTGGCGAAATTTGGTTTGGTGATCAAACCAAAAACTTGTCTTTCGAAACCAAAGTTATTTCCAACAAAAGCAAAAAGATCCTCACCACCGCCACTAAAGTTTATGTCAATTTAGGTGAACCGGAATTAGCCAAAAATATCGCCAAACGGCATGTTGACGGGGTAGGGCTACTCCGTGCCGAATTCATGATTGCCAACATTGGTATTCATCCCAAAAAAATGATCGCCGACGGCCGTCAAAAAGAATACATCGAAAAATTAGCTAGTGGTTTAACCGAATTTTGCAAAGCCTTTAACCCTCGGCCAGTTATCTACCGTGCCACCGACTTTAAAACCAACGAATACCGCTTTTTAAAATGGGGAAAACTTTACGAACCCGAAGAACCCAATCCGCTTTTAGGTTTTCGTGGTGCCACCCGTTACATTAACTCACCGGATGTCTTCGCCATGGAGCTTGAAGCTATTAAAATGGTTCGCAATAAATATAATCTTAAAAATCTCTGGCTTATGATCCCTTTTGTTCGTACTCCCCGAGAATTGGCTACTGTTAAGAAAATCGTTTCCGATCACGGACTGCTTCGTTCCCCCACCTTTAAATTATTTATGATGGTTGAAATTCCCAGCAACGTTATTTTGTTGGATAAGTTTATCGATGTCGGCATTGATGGCATCAGCATCGGCAGTAACGATTTAACCATGCTAACTCTCGGCCTAGACCGCGACAATAGCGAAGTCGCTAAAGATTTTAACGAAATGGATCCTGCAGTCCTCTGGAGTTTAAAAAGAGCCATTACTAAGGCTAGAAAACGGGGGATTAGTGCCTCTATTTGTGGTCAAGCTCCAAGCAATCATCCTGATTTAGTTGATAAATTAGTTCGTTGGGGCGTCACCAGCATTTCCGTCAGTCCCGATGTTATCGACTCTACCCGCGAAATCATTTCCTGGGCCGAAAAAAGAAAAATTAAATAACTTTTTTCTCGATTTCTTTAGTCTTCGAAACAGGTACTTTCTCACCAACAATAATTGCCTTTCTCGCTGATTCCCGTCTTTGGTGAGGTAAACCGGTTAGTGCTACTCCAATTGGGGTCATTGAACCGTCTTCATGAACCATGTATGTTGCTTGGGCAACTATTCCTTCTGATTTAGTTTGATCTGTTTCACTCATGAAAACAATAATACCACTTCTCCCTTTTCATCTCCACTAGCATTTTGCTTTATTTCTTCAAACTTCTTCGTCATCTCCCGAATCACTCGAACTTCGCATTTTTCTCCCATAACTTCTTGAATAATTTTCACCGATTCATCCACCCGATTGCCTGCTTCATAAACAATTTTTACTCCCTCAAAACTTTTATATTTCTCCACTAACTTTCTTTTATCATTTTCTTTTTTTGGTAAAAATCCCAAAAAACAAAATCTTTGAATAGGCAACCCCGAGAGCACGGCCGCGTTAATGACCGCACACGCACCTGGCAAAGCCGTATAACTTAATCCTAACTCTTGGCATTTTTTAACTAATAGCCATCCCGGATCAGAAATCAGTGGTGTCCCCGCGTCAGTTACCAAACCCACTTCTAATCCCTCTTTAAGCATTTCAATAACCTGAGGGATTTTTTGTTGTTCGACTTCGTCGTAAAAAGAGACTAACTTTGGTTTATTACCAATTTTCAAAGTTTGTAATAAAAGTCCGGTCTTTCGGGTATCTTCGCACAATAACACATCGATCTGCTCCAAAGTCTCAATTGCCCGCAGGGTGATATCCTTTAAATTTCCAATTGGGGTAGCGATTAAATAAAGCATATTTAATTAAATTGCCTAATTACCGACACTACTTTTCCTTTTATTTCCACTTCGGTCACATAGATAGGGGACATGGTTGAATTGGCTGGTTGTAAGCGAATGCGATTGGCTTCTTTATAAAATCTTTTCAAAGTCGCAAAACCATTTTTTAATACTGCGACAACAATATCACCATTATTAGCACTCTGCTGTTCTTTAATTACTAGATAATCACCATTTAGAATTCCATCATCGATCATTGAGTCTCCCTTAGCCTGAAGAACATACGATTTGTCGCCAGATTTAATCAACGCGGAGTTAACCGCCAAAGTTGCATTTGGATCGGTAAAGGGTTCCAGAGGTGTTCCACAGGCAATAAACCCCATCACTGGCAATTCAATCAGATTATTTGCCAAAATATTTTTGACTTTGTTTTCCAACACTTCAATTCCTCGGACTGCCCCCCGATAGCGTCTAATTAAGCCCTTCTTTTCCAACACCGCTAAATGCTCATGTACTGTCGCCAATGACGACAGACCCAAATGGGCAGCGATCTCCGTTAACGTCGGTGCACAAGAATATTTATTAATATTCTCGTTAATAAAATCTAAAATCTGTTTTTGTCTTTTGTATAATGTTGCGGTCATGAATTAGTCTGACACGAACAATACCCGAAGTCAATTAGTTGTTTGAGATGTTATATTTAACTACTCATGTTTATTCTTATATTATTATTTTTTGTATGCTTTCCCATATCCGTCCAAGCTACTAACGAATTTAAAATCTCCCAGAACATACTCTACTCAGTTAACTCATCCGGAGTTGCCGTTGTTAGTGAGGATGTTGACCTAACCAATAATTATTCCCAAATTTACGCCAAACAATACCAAATTAATTTATCAGGATCAACTATCCAAAACGTGACTGGCAGTGATTCATCTGGCAACATTATCGATCAAGTTAAAACGGTCGGCGACACTACGAACATTTTCCTTAAATTTGGCCAGCCGACAGTCGGCAAGGATCAAACTAATCATTTTTCCATTAAATACACAATTCCTGACTTTGCCAAAAAGAAAGGCAATACTTGGGAAGTCCAATTCCCGGTATTTAACGACCTTGTCGATATTCCCAATATTCAAATAACGGTGGAGGTACCCTCATCCTTCGGCGAACTTTCTTTTGCCTCTACTCCCATTTCCACCACTCATGTTTTAAGCGACAAAACTCAATTAATTTTTACACCCAAGAATCCATCAAATAAAATTCTATTAGTATTTGGAAACCATCAAACCTTTGATTTCACTCTTAAATACTTTTTAAAAAATAATCAAAATACTCAGATCTCCACTCAAATACCTCTCCCTCCCGACACTGATTACCAAAATATTATATTAAGTAAAATCGACCCGCCACCAGAAAATGTTGTCACCGATCCTGATGGCAATTGGTTAGCACAATACAATCTAGCTCCTCAACAAACAATTAATGTTATTGTCAACGGTCAAGCCAAAATCCATCCCTCTAAACCTAACCCAACATCAATTAATTTTGAAGCCTATATCTCGTCTCAAAATTTCTGGCCCGTCACCGATCCTCAAGTTATCTCTGTAGCCCAAAATGTTTCTAACGCTAAAAGTATCTATCGCTATGTCGTTAACACCCTTAACTACAACTATGATCAAATAGATTTTGCCAAACGTCAAGGAGCGCTCCAGGCCCTCAATTACCCTAATAATGCCCTCTGCACTGAATTCACCGATCTTTTTGTTACTCTGGCTCGGGCCAAAAATATACCTGCTCGGGAAATTGAAGGTTACGCCTATAGCAACAATCCTAAAGTTAAACCAATAAATATTAATTCTGACGTCCTTCATGCCTGGCCAGAGTACTACGATTCGGCCAGTCAGAACTGGATTCAAATCGATCCGACTTGGGAGAAAACTACCAATGGCATCGACTATTTTACCGATCTGGATCTTAATCATTTGGCTTTTGTCATCCATGGTCTAAAAAGTGATTCCCCACCACCTCCCGGATCCTACCAAACTTCTCCCCGTACTAAGTCTGTTTTTGTTGATTTTGCTTCGACTGAAATATCTCCAGACGTTGCCGCCCCTAAAATCAACGTCGAGTTAGGAAAACTCATCATCAAAAATCAAAATGTTGCCAGTCTCAATCACTTTATGATTACTCTCGATGGTCACAACTACAAATTAGACATTCTCCCACCATATTCCACTGTTTCTCTTGATCTTCCCCCCGTCAATTATTTCCTCTCTATCCTTCCCCAATCACAGTATTATCATCTCAGCTTCCAGTCAGATGAGTTGCCAAATCCAGTTTCCACAACTCTAATTAACCGTGACCACTTTTATTATTTAAGCCTTTTTATCGGTTTCTCCATTTTTATCCTCTGTCTTGGCGGTATAATAGTCACAGCTTCATTCAAATTTCATGAAAAAAATTCTTAAATATACCTTTTTAATTGCCGTCAGTTTGGCGTTTCAAAATCAATTTTGGCAAAATTTAACTTTTTCCGATAATATATTAACCTTAATCAAGGTGGCCTTCATTCTCACCATCTTTGAATTATTGCTCAAACCAATAATTAAAATCTTGCTTATTCCCATTAATATCCTTACTTTAGGTTTTTTTAGAATAGTAATTAATACCGTCGGTTTCTATTTGGCCACTTTTTTACTCGCCGATTTTACCGTCCGTACCATTAATATCTCTCCTTTTACCTGGCAAGGATTTAATATTCCCTTAATATATTTCGCCGGATTTTGGGCTTATGTGGTCAACTCGACCACTCAGAACTTTCTATTAGCCTTCTTTAACTTTATAATCAAACCAAAGAAGGTCAACAAATGAAAAATATCTTAACCATAATCCAAATTGTTTTATCCATCACTTTAGCCATTCTGATTTTTCTTCAGGCCAATGATGAAGGTGATTCCCGATCTAACATTATGTCCAGTGTTAGTTTTCAAAAACGTGGGTGGGAAAAAATTATCTTCTACGTCACCGCCATCGTTTTAGTCTTATTTTTAATTTCCTCAATTATTCAAACAACCATTTAATCCTGAATTGCCCAAGAAAATCCGTTTTCTTACCGAATATGCCGTTCTCTACGTAAAAAAATATCTATGGATAATTATTATTGGGGCTGTTATTGGATCAATCATCTTTTCACAAAGAAATCTGTTAATTCAAACATACCTAACCATCAGACAGGGAGATTTGAATATCGGCTACGAAGGACTTTATACTACTAATC
>CAIKAI010000026.1 GCA_903825325.1 Candidatus Shapirobacteria bacterium
AAAAAGAAGCTTCATGGGATGGAATAATTAGCAAACTCTCTGAGCTGATGAACTTAAAGAATATTGTTAATATCAGCGATCTTCACTCAACCCAAATTTATAATTGGGGATATTTGGTATATAAAAAATTATGGAATAAATTTAAGCTCGATCAGGTTCTATCCATTATTCAGCAAAATGGCAAAACAACATTTGATTTAAATAACGCCTGTTTTTTAATGACAATGCAGCATCTGTTAGAGCCGAGCAGTAAATTAAGCACACACAATAAACAAAGAAAATATTTGCAATATCAGGAAGTAAAATTGAACCACCTGTATAGATCGCTTGATATTTTGTGTAAAAATAAGGAGAAAATAGAACAACACATATTTCATATAAATTGCAGCATTTTCAAAATGAAGGTGGATATTGTATTTTATGATGTTACTACGTTTCATTTTGAAAGCGTAATAAGCGATAGTCTCAAAAATTTTGGTTACAGTAAAAACTGTAAGTTTAATGAAGTCCAGGTTGTACTTGGATGTTTGTTGATTGCGAAGGACGACCGATAGGATATGAGCTTTTTCCAGGTAATACTTTTGATAGCAAAACCTTAGATCAAGCATTAGATGCTATAGAAAAGCGTTTTGGAATACGCAGTGTTGTCATAGTTGCTGATCGAGGAATTAATAGTAAAATTAATTTAAAACACATAGCCGATAAAGGATATGGCTATATCGTTTCATCTCGGATTAAAAGCATGAACGAGGAAACAAAGGCAAAAATATTTGATAGGAATGGTTATACCGAGTTAAAAAATAACGATCATAGTATTTCATATAAAATACTAGACTATGTAAACACTTGCACGGTTGATAAAAATAAATTCAACCTACAAGAAAAATTAATTATAACCTACTCAGATAAGCGCGCACGCAAAGACAGAGCCGACAGACAAAGATTGTTAGATAAAGCCAACCGCATGCTTGAAAATAAAACGTTAATCAAAAGCTCAAGCAAGCGCGGAGGTAAAAAATATTTAAAAGAACAAGGTGAAAATATTGATTGGATATTGGATGAAACCGCAATTGCCAAAGATGAAAGATTTGACGGATATTATGGGATACAAACAAGCGACTCTAATTTAAGCGTAGAAAAAGTACTAGATGCATATCATATGCTTTGGAAGATAGAGGAAAGTTTTAGAATCATGAAAAGCAATCTAGAAGTAAGACCCATCTTTCACTGGACAGAAGATCGCATTAAAGGACATTTTGTAGCTTGTTTTTTAGCATTTTTATTAGAGCGTACTATGGAGTTCGAGTTACGTTCTGCCAAAGTTAGTGCATCAACCAATGATATTCGTAGCACAATAAATGACATGCAATTTACAGAAACAGAATGCAAAGGCAAAAAATATCTTTTAAACACTCGGATGTCTGAACTTGGTCTAAAAATATTAGCAACTTTAAAAATTAAACCACCGCCAAACAGCATACAAGCAGAACGGTTTAGTAGCGTT
>CAIKAI010000027.1 GCA_903825325.1 Candidatus Shapirobacteria bacterium
ACCCGCGCCGAACCATACTTTTCAGTACAATAAGCAATAACTTCATCGCGCCTGGTGTCTTGGATATCGATATCGACATCAGGCATACTAATACGATCTGGATTCAAAAAACGCTCAAATAGCAAATCGTATTTTAGTGGGTCAAGTTCGGTAATACGCAACGCATAAGCCAAAATTGAACCAGCCGCACTACCACGTCCTGGCCCAAAAATAATGCCACGGTCCTTACCCCAATTGATAAAGTCTTGAACTATCAAAAAATAGCCATTAAAGCCCATACTCTCGACCACACTCAGCTCGTATATCGTACGTTGCATAACATCTTCGGGAATATGTTTTTTGGCTTCATCAATCGACATATTCAATGCTTCATCACGCGCCACGCCACCGTAACGCCAAGCCAGGCCTCGATAAACTAATTCATCCAAATATGCCTTTTCGCTTTCGCCATCTGGCGTCGGGAAGACCGGAATCAATATCCCACCTAATTCCAATTTGACATCACAACGATCAGCAATAAATTTGGTATTTGAAATCGCTTCAGGATGAGTTTGACCCCAACGAGCAATAATCTCCAGCGGACTTGTAACGTGTAAATCAAAATCCTTTAAACTCATGCGCTTTTCGTCGCTCAAAAAAGACCCAGTCCCAACACAAAGTAATATCTCGTGCGCGTCTTGATCGTCATGCATCAAATAGTGTCCGTCATTGCTGACAACTAACGGAATACCTAGTTCTTTAGATAATTTTTCCAAATATCCATTAACTTTGTATTGGACTTCCCAGCGTCCTGGATGGTCAACATGACCATGATCTTGCATTTCCAAATAATAGCGATCGCCAAAGATTGATTTGTACCAAAGGGCAATCTTTTTTGCTTCTTCGTAATTGTCATTTTTTAGGTTTTCACCGAGTTCGCTACTGGCACAACCCGACAAAATAATCAGACCTTCATTATATTTTTCAATAACTTCGTGGTCAATTCGAGGTTTGTAATACATGCCTTCTAAATTGGCAATGGTCGACAACTGCATCAGATTTTGATAACCCTGGTTATTCATGGCTAGGACCGTCAAGTGATATCTGGCCTTATCTTTGGCAGGGTCACGATCGTGCCGTGACCGTGTCGCAACATAAAATTCTTGGCCAATAACAGGCTTAACTCCAACCTCAATCGCCGCCTTGTAAAACTCTAACGCACCAGACATCGTGCCGTGATCAGTAATCGCCACAGCTTCCATGCCCATCTCTTTGACCTTGTTGACCAGATCAGGTATCTTTGTTAAACCATCCAACAAACTATGATGTGTATGATTATGCAAATGAACATAATCGGACGGTTTTAATTGAGCCCCCATATACTTCTATTATACCTAATCCCAACCAATATTTATGTAGTAAAAACAACTAATGTTTGAAGGTATCGCCAGCCGAACACTGTTAAATAAATAATAAGACGTCCCTTTGATTTGCCGTTAAAATTTTATCGGCTGAACCATGCTATCCGAGTATGTTTGAGTGGTAGCGAGTTACGCAGGATACATAGTTTAGTCGATAAAATTTTAAGCGCGAAAATCAAACAGGACGTTGTTTATTTATTTAGCAGTGTTCGGGTTGATTAGCTTTCATTTTTTCTGCATTGCATCAACAACCTGCTGCAAATAATGACCAATCGCCGACGGCAAATAACCAGTAAACTGGCCCAAAATCCAAACCAAAATCGCCACCACGACAGTCGCGCCAACAAGTGACCCAAAACCAAAATATATTCCACGCACAAAATTCATCCAATAAACCTGATACCGATTGCGATGGAAATCATAAAATAAATCCTCCAAAATCGCCTGTCTGGCACCGCGTTCGCTATCTTTTTTGACCTTATTAACAACTTTTTTGGGAATCTGTTTTATCATATTTTGCTTATGCTCCTATATATAAAATAGCACACAACTTATCAGTCGTGTGCTATTTAAAACAAAAATATATTTACTTTTTGTTATTAAAGCCTTTTTTAGCACCATCAATAGCACGTTCGGTACGGCTTTTTAAATCATTGGCTTCTTTTTTAACTTCTTTGGCAGCTTTTTCAGCGACAACCTTTGCCTCGGCAGCAATTTCGCTGGCACGAGCAGTTACTTTGTCGGCTTTGTCAGTAACATCGCCCTTGATATCATTAACCTTAGCTTTTAACTCAGCCCTGGTTTTATCGCCACTTTTTGGAGCGGCCAAAATTCCAGCGAATACTCCTGCAACTGCTCCGACTAATGCGCCTAATGCAAATTTACCTTTTGACATAATTATTTCTCCCCTTTATTCTTTTTTACTTTTTTAATAAATTTCGAAACCATCTCGGCAACAAAAATTGGCGACATGACTTTTGAAAAACCTGAAACTACCGATTCAAGACTGCCGACAGTGCGCTCGGCGGATTTAGTAACTTTACGAATTTGGCTTGTCAACTTGATCAAATATATCGTCAATATAATTCCAAGAATTAAGAATAACGCCAAGAAGACAGATAAAATTATAACTAGTACTTCGGATGCTGAATTCATTTACTATCCTTTTCTGGCATTTTTTAAACGCCTTATGTTTAATATGATATCATCATATGAA
>CAIKAI010000028.1 GCA_903825325.1 Candidatus Shapirobacteria bacterium
AAAATTGATACCGAAACCAGTTAAAATTAAAATTGTGATAGTAACACCTTCCAACATTTCTTCGGAGAATACAGAAAAGCCATCACTGATAAGTGTCGGAGTAATAACAATGAAGATTATCAGCAAAAATAGTCCCCCGTAATATATCTTTTTCAGAATATCAAATCTTTGCATAAGAAAAAGCTTTTTTATATCAATTTAAAAATTGCATCCTGTGCCAGTGCAGATCGGGTAAGATTTATCATTATTCGGAACATTCCAATCTTTTCGTGAGCGACTTGAAGGACTGGTCGGCGGCTTAGTTGAGCCACTGCCAGAATTATTATTCCCAGTATTACTGCCCGAGCCAGTTGTCCCGGTGGAGCCTGGTCCATTTCCAGAATTTTGCCCGCTATTATCCACTACCTGTCCATCAATTACCGTCACTTCTTTTCCATCCAATTCAGCCTGAAAGGCCACTCGTCCGTCATCCATAATTACTATTTGCCCAATACTAGTATATTTTTGCCCTTCCTGACCATCAATTACCAGAAATTCTCCATCCGCTCCGATCACTTTATAAATCAACTTTCCATTCTGATCAAAGATAATCTGGCCAATCGAATCATATTTTTTGTCGCTAGCTTGATTATTCAAAACCACAAAAGATTTCTCTTCATTGGTAGCGCCATAAGCAAATTGCGTTCCGTCTTCGCTGAAAGTCGGATTAAAAACATTATCATAGGCAGCGCTTTCCTGTCCGTCAATCACCACCGCCCATTTTCCATCGTCTTTCTGCACTTTATAAATTTCGCGCGAGCCATTAGAAGCGAAAAGAATAAATTCCGGTTGCGCTGGCGCCACATTTTTTTTCTTGTTTATTTGCGGAAGATAATTTAGCGCCTCCGAGAAACTGCCCGCTCGATAAATCGCCGTCCCCACAATGATGGCAAAGATTATAATTATTCCGATGGCCAATTCACTGCTAATTTTTTTTGTTTCTTTTTGCATATTTTTATTAAATTTTATAAACCTAATTCACCGTCACTGTTAAACTTTTAGAGCAAACCTGATGATCTGGATCTGGGGTATGGCAAGAAAGAATGTAGGATGTGGTTTTCAAAAGTGCTCCCGTGCTAACCCCTGAGGTTAAATTAAAATCACCCAAGAATCTTCCACCCGTAACTGTGCATCCTCCCGCCGCGTTAGTGATTGTCCAATTTAAAGTGGCACTCTTACCCCAAGCCAGAGGATTTGGGTTAGCGGTAAAGCTATTGATGGTGCAACCAACGGGTTTTGTCACAGCAATAGTGGTAGATTTAGTGCAAGTTGATCCAGGGGCAGTTGTGCAAGTAAGCGTATATGTTTTGTTTTCATTGAGGGTGCCAGTGGCAGTTGGCGAGTTCTTGTTTGCAGTGCTCCCATCAAATATTCCCCCTGCAAGTTTGCATCCTTTGCTCACATCACCTGAAGTTGTCCAATACAAATTTGATCCGGTGTTGTAAGAAACAGTGGCAGGATTTCCATAAAAATTTGTGATGGAACAGGAGGGTTGGGTGACATTGACAGTGGTTGATCCAGCGCATTCTGTTCCGGCGAGGTTTTTACATGTCAGCATATAGGTTGTGTTATTGGTAAGATTTAAAGTATCCAGTCCTGAATTTGCACTGAGTAGACCAACAAACCTCCCGCCATTAAGTTTGCATCCCCCGCTAACATTGGCAGTGGTCCAATTCAAAATTGAATTTTTATTATAACTAACCGTTTGGGGACTAGCGCCGATGTTAACAGAGCATGGCGGAGGAGAAATGGCAGGAACGGTTATTTTTTTACTACATTCTGTTCCAGTAGAATTCTTGCAGGTGAGCGTATAATCAGTGCTTGATTTAATCACTCCCGTATTTTGGGGTGAATTCAAATTAAAAACACCTAGAAATTTTCCCCCTTCAAGTTTACATCCCCCACTCACACCACTAGTTGTCCAACTTAAATCAGTACTTCGGCTACCAGATAAAATTGCTAAATAATCATCTTTAGTCACAACTTGTTTATCAACGCTTCCAAAAACCCCATCTACATTCATATCATTAAAATAAGTTGGATTTGTTTCGTTTGTATCTCCACTGATAGTTAAATAAGCTCTATCAGCAACAATATTATTATTTTTTCGATATTCGTGATTGCGAGAAAAATAATTATTTATAATATCTGTTTCGCTGTAACCAGGATAGCTTAGGTCATGCGCCATAATTCTAGAAACCCAAATTTGAGCATCAAAATAATCTCTATTAAATTCGCTTGGGTTTTTGATTGATAAATAAACCTTATATTTATTGGCAAACTTTGTCATTGAATCTTGACTTTGACAATAATAACCATTGTTGCAAAATACAGCATTAACCAAGGGCTCTGGATCTACGCCTTTTATGCAAGTTTTAGTCGGATCATAAGGCAAAGGATGAAGATGAGAGCTATCAATAGGATTATTTTGATCTTCATTGAATTGATAATTGAGAGCCATATAATATAAATCCGTAGCA
>CAIKAI010000029.1 GCA_903825325.1 Candidatus Shapirobacteria bacterium
TATCCTTAGTATCCTCACAATTATTCTTTTTAAAAAAAATAAATCTTTGTGTACTCACATTTAATCTTAACTCATACTATCTTATTAACAGACCAAAGGGGAATGTGTACTCACACGGCCTCTTAAACTATAATCATTGACTATCTTTTAAAGTGTGTTGTTGTTTGGTTTATCTCGTTGTGTACTCACACTAACAGGCATCAATCTTAATGTGTACTCTGTGTACTCACACTGACCATCCATTGATTAACTAATAGATATAATATAACTACAATTCCCGGGCTTGTTTTATTTCATTGTGTACTCACAATGTGTATTTACCCTCTTATTGTGAAGCGTCTTTATTGTTTGAAGAGTTTGACTATCCGCTGCGCCGGCTTGACTTATGGCTTGCAAGCTTGTTTTAGTGTGTACTCACTGTGTTTTGAAGGTTTAGGTTTAAAAACAAGGCTCTAGGATGCCCTAGGACAATAGTTTTGACACATAGCCGACTACAAGGTCGGCTTTTTTGTTTTGATTAATCCTAGAGTATTATTTGACAATTTGGCTTGTTATGGAGTATAGTTATGTTATAAGATAATAAGAGTATTGACACCAATTCATAACGTGCTATACTCCCATTACAGGGTTACAACCTATTTATTAATAAACAAACGACCGCAAAACGGCGTTACAATATGGACTATCAACAAAAACTGTTAGTTGAGTTAAAAGAAAATATATCCAAATTGGAAAAATCAGGACTAACAATCGGGCAAGAGCATATTTTAAAAATAATAAACGAAGCGACCGTGCTGTTAGAATATGAATTTTTTAAAGATTGATTTTTGAACTTTGAAACAATATCCCGCAAAAATTGCGGGGTAGTATTGAAAGTTTAAAAACGCTATGCCAAAAAGCAAGCGAAAAAAATGACAAAAAAAGACAAAGTTTTAAAAGATAGAGCGCCATACCTCGAACCTCATGATATTACTCGTTACTCATTAGGGCAGGGTATATGTGATGATCTTCTTGATTTTATGGACAGGGAGCGCAGACAATACCCAAATTTTGACGACTGCAATTTATCTCAAAAATTTATAGAGGCTTTTGAAAGTCAAAAACGGATCAGGGTTAAGTTTGAATGTGGCACAATTAAAAGTGGCACGGTGGGCGTTACTGCAGGCTGTAAACCTTGTTTTATGCTTATGTTGACCTTTCGGGACCTTAGCAGTTTGTGGTTGCTCAATGATAAATGCGAAATAATTTAAACATCAGATTAATTAAAAATATGAATACAAAACCGACACAAAGAGAATTGGAAGAGTTTGTAAACCGGGA
Organism: Candidatus Shapirobacteria bacterium; assembly: GCA_903825325.1. Taxonomy (GTDB): domain Bacteria; phylum Patescibacteriota; class Microgenomatia; order UBA12405; family UBA12405; genus UBA2283. The sequence continues at coordinate 1,321 of CAIKAI010000029.1, forward strand.
AATTGGAAACTGTCAATCAAGTTTGATTAATATGCTTTTAAACAAAAATCAAGATGGTTTTGACGATGAACACATTACAAACTATGAAAAAACACGGGAGCAATTACTTGATGAAGGCTACACCGACCGACAAATAAACGATGCAGATATTGATAACGGATACCAAGATATTTTTGAATGGTGGACTATAGGCGAATGGATGAAGGATCAGTTACTGGAACAGGGCGAACCGATACTTGAAAATGATTATGGCACATGGTGGGGCCGAACCACAACAGGGCAGAGCATCGCCATCGACAGCGTAATTGAAGCTATTTATACCAAGTTACACAATAACTAAAAAAAATATGGAAATAACAAATATTAATAACCAAAAAGCGGAACAGCAGAAACGGAAAAGCTATGGCCACGGGTACATCACGGGAACTATAGTAACGGTGATTGTTTGGTATTTGGCCGATTTGGTTTTCAAATATCTAAGTATAAGCGGTAAATTTTAAAATTATGACAGTCATAACTATTATTATTATTTTGTTAGTTTTAATCTTATTCAAATAATATGCCATTTGCTTTCGAACATCATAAAATCAAACTGCCGCCCGAATTGGACAGACGGCGCAAACTAACCGAGAAAGATAAAGAAAAAATCAAAAAACTGTTTGCGGAAGGCCACGCTATCCGGGGAATTGCCCGAATCTTTCCGCAAGTGTGCCGAAGAACTATCCAATTTGTGATTGACCCCCAAAGAATAACAGAAATGCAAAAAGGTCGAGACTGGAAGCGGTACTATAATA
>CAIKAI010000030.1 GCA_903825325.1 Candidatus Shapirobacteria bacterium
AAAAATTGTAGAAATTATTTGAGAAGATAGAAAAAGGAGTAGAGGAATATCGAGAAAAGTTCGTCGAAAGAGTGGAACTTTACCATTTAAATAGTTGTAGAGATGTATAAACAAAATAATTAAAGCCACACCGTAAAGAAAATACATTTTGGGAAGTTCAAATTGTTCAGAGTTGTCAGTGCTAAAGAAGAGGGGGGTTAAAAAAAAGAGAAGCGAGTAGAGAAGTGACATGATAGTCATAGTATACTGGAGAAGTGAACAGATTAAGAAAATTAATTGAAAATTTTTATTGGGATATTGGAGTTGACTTAGGGACATCGAATACTTTATTGTTGTTGAGAGATCGGGGAGTGGTAGTGGATGAACCGACGATGATTGCCCGGTTGAAAAAGAAAAGATGGACGGGGTTGGGGGCACCAAAGTGGAAAGGAAGTGTGACAGTGGCATATGGTTCCAAAGCTAAAGAAATGGTGAACCGAGAGCCAATTCAGTTGGAAGTGATTTCACCGATTAAGAACGGGATAATTTCGGATTTGGAGGCAGTGGAAAAATTAGTGGCATATTATTTGAAATTAATCTATGAAATTCCCAGTGCTTATCCAAAAATTTTTAAACCAAGGGTGGTGGCAGGAGTACCGGGAAGTATTAGCAACGTCCAAAAAAGGGCGGTTAAATCTGTATTTTTGACAGCAGGAGCCAGGGAAGTAATATTGATCGAAGATTTGGTATTGGCAGCGATTGGATTGGGACTGCCAAGTGAGAAATCATCGGGATTAATGGTGGTTGATGTCGGCGGAGGTAAGGTGGAAGCTGGAGTAATTTCTGACGGTGGGGTGGTGGTAGGCAGAGGAATAAAAACGGCAGGAAGCGACTTGGACAGCGCGATTATGAATTACGTCAAAATGAAATATGGACTATTGGTCGGTCCAAATAGTGCGGAGAGAATTAAAATCGAATTGGGAAACGTATGGGAGGGCGAGTCGGTAAATAAAAAAACAGCGGTGCTAAGGGGAAGGGATTTGGAAACTGGTTTACCTAAAGCAGTTAAATTGGGCGAGGCGGAAGTGAGGGAAGCGATTATTTTGGAGGCCCAAAAAATTGTCCGATTAATTAAAGAAGAACTAGATGAAACTCCTCCTGAGTTGATGGAGGATGTGTTGAAACGGGGTATTATCTTAGTGGGAAATGGGGCAAAATTGGCCGGTTTGGCCAGGCTAGTGGAAAAAGAAACAAAAATTAGTACCCGAGTGGCGGACGAGCCGGGGTTGTGCGTGATTAAAGGCTGTGAGGAACTAATGGAGAATGAAAAGTTATTTGAAAGAATTAGAATAGTTTCGGGACTAGGAAAATGAATGGTTTGAATGAGCGACCATGGCGATATTGGCTGTTTAACTTTGGCTTGGTGGCTAGTTTTGGAGTTCTAGTAGTTACGTTGATAAATTTATCACTGATTAAGGGCAGTTACTACCAAGGATTGGCGCGTGATAATAAAATTGTGGAAAACAAGATTCCGGCAGAAAGAGGCCAAATAATTGATCGAAAAGGTCGAGTGATGGCTAAAAGTATTTATGATTATTTCAAAATGGACGGTGATAATAAAGTTTACTTAAGCAGTGGAGGATTTCAGGGGTATAAATTTGAAGGTAAAGAATTGTCATATGACTTAGAAAGGGAGTACACGTATAACGAAAGTGCGGGTTTGGTGACGGGGTATGTAGGTCAACTGACGGCGGATGAATTAAAAAATGGGAAGTGTGGATTAACCTTGGATCACGAAGAAATGATCGGTCGGGGGGGAATTGAAGAATATTTTGACTGTGATTTGCGAGGAACTGATGGCCGCAGATTGGTGGAGGTGGATGCCAAAGGGCGGTATGTTCGGGAATTGGGAAGTGAAGATCCGGTGAAAGGCAAGGATGTTAATTTGAGCCTTGATGCTTATTGGCAGGAAAAAATTTATAAGATGCTTAACGGTCGGAAGGCGAGTGTGGTGATGAGCGATCCGAGAACCGGAAAGATAATCGCGATGGTGTCGTCACCGGGGTTTGACGCCAATAATTTTAGTCAGCAAAATAATTTAAAAATTAAGGAATATCTGAGCGATAAAGAGAATTTGCCATTACTTAATAGGGCGGATGGGGTACGTTACGGGCCGGGGAGTGTCTTTAAAATTGTAATGTCAGCAGCAGGACTGGAAACTGGAGTGATTGATCAAAATACATTAATTGAAGATACAGGAATAATTAAAATTGGTGATTATAGTTACAGTAATTGGCTGTATTCCCGCAACGGAGGGACTGACGGGATGGTAAACATTGTTAAGGCTATCAAAAGATCAAATGACATATTCTTCTATAAGTTAGGAGAAAAGTTGGGTGTTGATAACATCAAATTTTGGGCAAACCAATTTGGATATGGGCAAAAAACCGGAATAGAGTTGGTAGGGGAGAACACTGGATTGGTGCCCGACAATCAATGGAAGAAAGATGTTAAGGGTGAGAGTTGGTATTTGGGCGACACTTATCACTTGTCGATCGGACAGGGGTTCTTGGGGGTGACACCATTACAAGTAAATCAAACCACAAATATCATTGCCAACAAAGGGACAAAATGTAAAATGTCGATTTTAAAAGATAGTAGCCCTGATTGTCAGAAGCTAAATATTAAGTCATCGACAATTGATACGATAAGAGAAGGGATGCTGGAAGCTTGTCATAATGGGGGAACAGCCTGGCCGTTGTTTAATTTTAAAACGACGCTGGCGTGTAAAACGGGAACTGCCGAAGTAGGTGATGGCAGCAAGGACACTCATGCTTGGTTGACGGCGTTTGGACCCACAGAAAATCCGGAAATTTCCATTACGGTGATGGTGGAAAGAGGCGGAGAAGGATCAGATGTGGCGGCACCAATTGTAGGGGATATATTAAAGGAATGGTTTAACGAGCCAAATACATTAGTACCTCGTTATTCAGATATCAAAAGCGAATAAAAGACTTGAATTACATCATGTCAAATAAATCTGGGATGTGATCGGATCCTTTTGACCTTGGATCAGGACAGGTGGCAGTAAATTCAGGTTTCAGATCGGTGCTGCCGATTTCGGTTGTGGGCCATTCGTGTTGACTTTTGGCAGGTATGTCTACAAGCGTTACTCGAGCAAAAACTTTTTTGCCACAAATTCCACACCTAACGTTTTCGATGGTGAGATTACTCATTATATAAGTGGTATTGTAATATTGGATTATGAAAATAGCAATCGTGGGGAGTAGAAAGATGAGTCGGTATGGAAAAGAGGTTATTGATAATTTATTGCCTAAATTAGATGACAGTGAGGTGATAACGATTAATGTTGGCGGGTGCAATCGGGAGATTATGAAATATAAAAATGTCAAAGTATTTTCGGGGGAAAATTTCGAAAAATTAAATGAAGAAGTAGCTAATTACGCCGATTGTTTGGTAATAATTGAAGGTAGTTTGAAGAGCGGAACAATATTGCTGGCAGAAAAATTTGTGGAGAAAAATAAACTGGTATATTGTGTGCCGGGAAGAATTACTGACGATAGTTCCTATGCTCCAAATTGGTTGATTGCCCAAGGGGCAATACCACTAGTTTCTTGGGAGAGCTTGACAGAGGGTGATATGATAGACGACAATGGCTAATATGAAAAATTTATTGGTAGTGGAGTCACCAACCAAGGCAAGAACGATTGGGAAGTACTTGGGGAGTGATTATGAGGTAATTGCCACCGTGGGGCATTTGCGCGATTTGCCGAAGTCGAAAATGGGCGTAGACATGAAGAATAATTTTGAGGTCGATTATGTGGTCGACCCGCAAAAGAAACAGGTGGTAAGTTCCTTAGTGTCGGCTTCAAAGAAAGTCCAAAATATTTATCTGGCAACTGACCCTGATCGAGAAGGTGAGGCAATCTCTTGGCATGTCCAGTATTTGTTAGAATCTTCAATCTCCAAACTTCAATCTTCAAAGAAAAAACTAAATATTACAAGAATAACGTTTCACGAAATCACTAAGGCGGCGGTGGAAGAAGCCTTACAACATCAGCGACAGGTAGATATGAATATGGTGGATGCGCAACAAGCGAGGCGAGTATTAGACCGGGTAGTTGGTTATTCGCTTAGTCCGATTTTATGGCGAAAAATACGTAAGGGTTTGTCGGCAGGACGAGTCCAAAGTGTAGCGGTGCGATTGATTGTAGAGAGGGAAAAAGAAATCGAGAAATTTGCCCGGGAAAAGTTTTATAAAGTGATCGCTGATTTAGGATTTTCGGCGGAACTAATTAAGGTGGACGGCAAAAAATTTTTTGATAGTCAAAAAATAAAATTGTTTGATGGCGAATACACTTTTACTAAATCGATTTTTACCAAAAGA
>CAIKAI010000031.1 GCA_903825325.1 Candidatus Shapirobacteria bacterium
ATGTTGGAGAACGACAAAATCGACGAACGTGTTATCGATAAAAAGGTGGTTTTTTCCACGTTTCATTGTGTGAAAGGCCGAGAACGTAAAATCGTGTTTGTTTTAGGGTTTGATAACGCTTATTTTCGGTGTTATGCGAGAACCTTACCTAAAGATATATGCCCTAATACCCTCTATGTCGCTGCAACTCGGTCTACAGAGCGGCTTTATTTACTAGAAAGTGATAGTTATAGGGGAGATCGCCCCTTGGAATTTCTACAAATGTCACATATTGAGATGAAACAACAGGATTTTATTCAATTTAAAGGGCAACATCAAACACTCTTTGTGAATGATGAAGAAGAAAAAGAAAAAAGTTCTCTTTTAATCACAAAACATTTATTAACTCCAACAGAATTAATTAAATTTATTCCTGAATTTGTTATGGAAGAGATTTCTCTTTTGTTAGATAACATATTTATTAAAGATAGTGGAGAACCTGAAGATTTGGAAATACCTAGTGTTATAGAGACAAAACGCGGCTTTTTTGAGGAAGTAAGTGACTTGAATGGTATTGCAATTCCTTGTATCTATTATGATCATTTACAAGGTTCTCATCCTCCGTCGATTTTTCCTACGGAAAAATCTATGGAGGATCTAGGAAATTCTCCGCTAGCGAAGCCAGCTACGAATTTCCTTCAACAAAATAATAATTCGAATATATTATTAAGATTGATTGAAGAGAACCTAAAAACTATGCGTTCATCAGAACACCAATATTTAAAAGAAATTGTTAAAACATTACCAGAGAACCCAGAGAGTCCGTCAGATTATCTATTTTTGGCGAATATTAGCGTGGCTGTTCAGGAAACTCTTTATTTTAAATTAAAACAAATTGATCGCAGCGAATACAACTGGTTAACAGATAGCGTTTTGGCCGAATGCAAGTCGCGATTGGATACGATTATAGGCCCTGACTGTTCAGAATTTGATGTGGAAGAAACTATCATTCATAGTTCAGATGATGATGCACATAAAAATATAGATGAATTTTTAAAACAACATTTTGATCCTAATATACAATTTCGTTTTACTGCTAGAGTAGATTTAATCTCTGATTCGACAGTATGGGAACTGAAATGCACCAGTAAAATATCTATTGATCATCAATTACAAGTGGCTATTTACGCTTGGTTATGGAAAATGCGTAATCGAGAACCTGTTGAAAAACAATTTCGAATTTTTAATATCCGAACTAAAGAACTTTTGAGTTTAAATGCCACATTAGAGGATTTAAACACAATTATGGTAGCCTTATTGAAAGGCAAATTTCAAAAAAAAGAAATGAAATCTGATGAAGAATTTATAAATGATTGTATTATACCCTAGATGATTTAAGCCTCTGTAGATACAGGTACTTCATCTACTACTGGTTCTACTACTGGTTCTACTACTGGTTCTACTACTGGTTCGGTAGTAGGGGGCTGAACAAACTTCTGGATGCACTCAAAAATCTTGGCTGATTCAGCAATGCTAAAGGTTCCACGCTTTTGAGCTACATTTAAAAAAGAAACGATTACATTGAGTGCAATGTTCTCGTCAGTAATAGAGACGTCTATAAGACGGATTTCTTGTTGAGGAGCAACTGGGGGCACAGAATCTTCGGTAGGATCCATTATATACGTAATTTATAGAATATTATACGAATATTTTAACGCTTACCTTTTGATTTTTTTTTTCTGCAATGATGAGTTCTCTTGTTTCTTCGAGAACCTTTCTTACATTTTCTACGTTTCTTACTTGTTTTTTTAGTTTCTAAAGGGGTTTTAACTATTGATTTAAAATCGGGTGATTCATTAATTGTGCTAACTACAGCAACAACCGGTTTTGCTTCATCAATATTTTCAGGGTTTACTTCTATAATTTCCATATTTTTCGGTTTTTCCTCTAAATCAGCTACAGCGCCTACTACTTCTTCAATTAAATAAAGAATTTTGGGTGTAATGTTGGGAACGTCCTTAGAAATCAAAGGTTGATCGGTAGGGATATGATTATAGCCATAGAATCGGATAACTTCTTCGGCCAAATCTTCAGGTAGGGTAATGTCGGGTCGTTGACCAACCTTGGCAACAATGTCGGTGGCAAAGTCTTCTGGAATAGTGATGCCAGAAATTTTCGAAGGTAATTTTGGATCAAAATCAATTACCGGGGCAACCACAGGATGGGGATAATAATCAAAAACTTGAGAACCGACGGTGCCACCGCAATTCTCGATTATTAGTTGAGCTAATCGGTTGATGGCGCTAGGAATTAATTCGGGATCAAGATCTTTTTCCAGTCGGGTACTGGCTTCGGTAACAATTTTTAATTTTCGGGAATCGAGGCGAATGCGAACATTATTGTAGATGGCGACCTCGATAATGGTGTTGGTCGTATTAATTTCGATACCAGAGTTACGACCGCCAACTAAATCGGTGCTGAGAACCTCACCACGATTACTGATGACCAAATTTTCGGGATATAAATCGATGGTGGTGCCGTCGAGAGTGGTGAATTTTGTGCTCTTGCCATGATTATTTTCCCAAATCAGATTATCAGTTGACTTGGAGGTGTCAAAGGCATGGTTGGGAAGTCCATACATGAACATGACATAGTTTGTTAAATCAACGATGGTGTTAATTGAATTAACTTTGTGAATCTCGCAAAATTTTTTAAGCCATTCGGGTGAGGTGGTATTTTTGACATGAACAATTTTGAGCGACATCACTCGAGTCACGTCGGGAGAAGTAACTTGAATTGGCAGAGAATAATTTGATGTGGGATAAGCCAAAGGTTGGGGCAAAACTAATGGGAGGTTATATAGAATCGAGAGGTCGTGAGCCAGGCCATAATAGCCAAGACAGTCGCCACGATTGACTTTAATGTCTAAATCGAAAACAACTTCATTGTCGATTTCTTCATAAAAGTTGCAGAAGTGACCGATCATGGTTAAATCATCACGGAGTTTTTGAGGTTTAACGTTTAAATCGGGCAGAAAAGTTTGGAGCTGGGAATAAATTAATTTCATAATTCGTTTGGTTTGTAGGCTAAATTGCCGCCCATGAGGGTGCGGATGTCGGTGATATTATTTTGGGCCATGGTCCAGCGGTCGAGACCCATGCCAAAGGCAAAACCGGAATAAATGGTATGGTCAATCCCAGCCATTTCTAAAACTTTCGGATGAATCATGCCAGAACCGCCCATTTCAATCCAACCGGCATATTTGCACAAAACACAGCCGCTGCCATGACAGTTAAAACATTGCATATCCGGGCCAACCCCAGGTTCGACTTCGGGGTAATATTTACAGCGGTAGCGGACGACAACTTCGGAGCCATAAAGAGTTTTGAACATTAAATCCATGGTGCCGATTAAATCTTTCATGGTGATACCCTTGTCGACAACAACGGCTTGATATTGGTGAAAAACAAAGTGGTTGCTGCGGTTAACTTTTTCATTGCGATAAACTGATCCGGGGAAGGCAGCGCGAATGGGTAGATTTTTGCCCTCTTTAGCAAGTAAATATGACTCAATAGTTGAAGTTTGAGTCCGCAATAGATATTCGGGTTGGTGAATATAAATACTATCTTGCATGTCGCGAGCGGGGTGATTTTCGGGGACATTAAGACGCTGAAAATTATATTCGTCGGTAACAATTTCCGGGCTGGCATATATAGAAAAGCCTAACTTGCGGAAAACCTCGTTTAGTTGGCGTTCGGTGACGGTGACGGGGTGTAAGTGGCCCAGTTTGGGTAAAGAAATGGATTTTGTTTCGATATTTTTTGTTAGAGACGCGCGATCGTGCGTCTCTACAGATTGTGAACGAAGCTCAACGGCAGTCTCGACCTCGTTTTTTAATTGATTTAATTCAACCCCAAATTGTTTGGGATTGGGCGCAGATTTTATTTTGGAGAATTCGGTATTAATTAATCCGCTGCGACCGAGATATTTAATACGGACAGCTTCAACTTCGGCAGCTGTTTGACAATTATTGATTTCGTTTTGAATGTCTTGTAGATTCATATTAAAAAAGCTCCCCTTTCGGGGAGCCTTAAATTTTTATTAAGTTAATCCCCGTGCTTTATTTTATAAAGGCGACGATGGATTTAAAAGTGGCAGGATCGTTGATAGCGATTTCTGAGAGCATTTTACGATTGAGATCAACTTTTTTAGTTTTCATCAGATTGATGAAATTGGAATAACGAATCTCGAATGGCTTAAGGGCAGCATTCAAGCGAATAATCCATAATTTGCGCATATCACGACGGCGAATACGACGACCTTCGTAGGCATAGTTGCCAGAATGCATGACGGCCTGATGAGCGACTTTATAGCGCTTGTGGCGGGTCATCCAAAAACCCTTGGCTTGATCTAAGACTTTTTTGTGGTGTGCATGACGCACTGTTCCAGTTTTGACACGCATATGTTTATCTAAAACCTAACATTCTCTTAACTTTGAGAGCAAAACGACCGAGAACAGGTTGTTTGCCTTTTAAACGACGAAGTTGTTTTTTACTTTTGGTGCGGCGCAAATGGCGGTTGAAAGAAGATTGGTGTAAAACTACACCATTCTTAGTAACCTCGAAACGGTTACTGACTGATTTGCGGATGCGTAATCTTTTACTTTGAGCTCTCATTTTATTTTTTAATTTATTTCTTTTTGACTGGGGTAAGAGTGAAAAGCAATCTTTTGCCCATTAATTTGGCTTCACCTTCCGGTGTACCGTAATCTGCCAGATCCTTAGTAAACTTTTCGATTAGCGAATAACCGAACTCTTTACGTTGAATTTGGCGACCTTGGAATTTTATACTTAATTTGACTTTATTTCCAGTAGTCAAAAATTTGGTAGATTTTTTGACGCCAGTGTCATAATCGTTGTCGGAAATGAAGGGGGTCATTTGGACTTCCTTGGTTTCGCCGCCTTTAATCCCCTTTTTCTCAGACTTAAGTTTCTTGGCCTCTTGATATTTAAATTTAGTGAATTCAATCAATTTGACAACCGGTGGCTTGGCTAAAGGAGCAACTTCGACGAGATCTAATCCAGTTTCCTGGGCCATGCGCCGGGCTTCTTGAATTGAAACGACACCAATTTGTTTAGCTTCTTCGTCGATGAGCCGAACTTCGGTGGCCGAAATGTAATTATTGATCTTGTAGAACTTTTTGTTCTGGTTTTGGTTTCTGTATGTAGCCATTAATGGTCTATTTTATCAAATTTAAGGATTTAGTGTTAATTTGTTCCTTAATTTTGGCAATAAATTCGGTAACTGGCATGGCACCAAGATCTTGTTCATCACGCTGACGAACAGCCACCGCGTTACCTTCAACCTCGCGACCACCAATGACCAACATGTAGGGAATCTTTTGCATTTGGGCGTCGCGAATTTTGGCCTGCATTTTTTCGCTACGGTCATCAATTTCCACCCGAATCCCCTCTTCTTTTAATTGGGCCATAACTTTGTGGGCGTATTCGTGTTGAGTGTCGGTAATGGGAATAATTTTGGCTTGGACAGGGCTGAGCCAAACAGGGAAGTTACCAGCGAAATGTTCGAGTAGGAAGCCGATCATTCTTTCATGAGTGCTAAGAGGTGCTCGATGAATGCATAGTGGAGTCACGGCTTTGCCCTCCTTATCCATATAATGCAAATCAAAACGAGCAGGAACGGCGAAATCAACTTGATTGGTGGCTAAAGTAAATTCCTTACCAATGGCCGAATAAATTTGGACGTCAATTTTGGGACCATAAAAAGCAGCTTCATTGTCAACTTCAACAAAATTGACTTTACCGTTTTGTAAGGTCTTGCGGACCATGTCTTCGGTTTTGACCCACAAAGCTTCGTTGTCGATGTATTTTTTGCCTAAACCTTCTTTGGCATGTTTGCTAAAGCGCATAACGTATTTGTCGATGCCAAAGACTTTGAAATAGTAGAGGTACATGGAAATGACATCCATAAACGTTTTTTCAAACTGCTCTTCGGTACAGTAGATATGGGCATCGTTCATTTGCATGGAGCGAACCCGCATTAAACCAAACAATTCGCCACTTTTTTCGTAGCGATAACAAGTGCCATATTCGGCTAATTTTAGGGGTAAATCGCGATAACTGCGGGGTTTGTTGGCGAAAATTTTGTGATGAAAAGGACAGTTCATTGGCTTTAAATAATATTTTTCGCCGTCAATTTCCATGGGAGGATACATGCTATCAGCGTAGTAGGGTAGATGACCACTACGTAAAAATAGGGCATCTTTAGTAATATGGGGAGTTTTAACCCGAACATAACCATCTTTGGTTTCGGTGTCTTTGGCGAGTTTCTCTAGTTCTTCGATTAAGACACCGCCATTGGGCATCCATAAGGGCAAACCTTGACCGACTTCGTCGTCAAAGAAAAAGATTTCTAACTCGCGGCCTAATTTACGATGATCACGTTTTTTGGCCTCTTCGAGCATTTCGAGGTGTTTGGCTAAATCTTCTTTGTTTTCAAAAGCGGTGCCGTAGACGCGGGTAAGCATTTTGTTGTGCTCGTCACCATGCCAGTAGGCCCCGGCAATCGACAGTAATTTGAAGGCTTTAACTTTGGCAGTGTAATTGACATGGGGACCGGCACAGAGATCAAAGAATTCGTCGCCAGTGGTATAGATGGAAATAACTTCGTTACGATTCTCAATAAGATTTAGCCACTCCATTTTGTAGGGATTGTTGACGAAAAGTTTTTTGGCTTCTTCAATACTGACTTCTGACCGAACTATGGGTAGATTTTCTTTAGCAATCTTGGCCATTTCGGCTTCAATTTTGGGAAAATCGTCTTCGGAAATTTTGAAATCATTTAAAGGTTCAAAGTCAAAATAAAAACCGTCGTCGGTGGCCGGGCCCATGGCCATATAAAATTTATCTTTGCCAAAAACGCGTTGCATCGCCTGAGTCAAAATATGCTCGGCGCTATGGCGAATTTTGTATAAGTTATCGTCTTGGTGTTTTTGTGAATCTAGTTGTGACATAGTGAATTATAGAATAAATATAGTAAAAGCGGAAAGCCCAAACAGAGGTGACAGGAAATCACCCACGAATGGGCGAAGTAGTGGTTTCGATGGCTAATTCAACTTTGTTACAAGTTTCACATTTCCAGGCAACGAGAGGTCTAAATTTTGAGGGTATTCCAAAACGTTGCCAAAAAGAGTTGCGGTCGGCAGAAGTTGGCATCCAAAACTGGCCGTTGGCGGCAAGACCGCCTTTGGTCATTTCTGTTTTACAATTTGAACAAATCATACTTAGTGAGTCTAAGAGGACTCGGACCTCTGACCTCTTCAATGTCAATGAAGCGCTCTGAACCAACTGAGCTATAGACTCGTAAGATGGATTATATCAACTCGAGGGATTTTTTACATCAATCGCCTGCTTGGACTAATTGGAGTAATATTCTTTCCAGAATCAAGTAAGGTTATTTCTGCAGTTGGGAGCATAAACTCAAGCATAACAAGGGCTTTTTCTTCCACCGGAGAAAGGTGATGTCCAACGACCTTTCTTTGCGAGAGAAGTTCGAATTCTCTTGTCATTATCCTATGACGTTCTTCTGTAGACATAAGGGGTCGATTTTCCATTTAGTTTTTAAAAATATCTGATTCTTCAAGAGTAGCGTTTAGGGAAATTCGACCTTGCTTTGTCAATCTGTCGCCGTCATTGTTTTGAACTTCCTTTAAGTCTCTTAATTCTGCCGATTTTTGTTTGGCTTCTTTTAAAGAATCGACTTGGCTTGATGTTTTAGCGAAGGTCTTTTTATCGACATCTGGTTTGGGCATATTTATTTTAATTGACGCTTCTGGCGGCGGAGTGCTCATTACTGGATAAATATTGGTCGCCGCCTTTTTTCTTGTCTTTGGCTTTATTCCAAAAAGCATTTCGTTTTTTCTTCTTTGAGGCAAAAGCTTCCACCCACAAACCGGCTTCAGAAATATTTCTGCGCATGTCGGCGATGAAGTTTTTGATGCGGGTGAGCACACTAACTTGGTATTGATTGGCTTCGATAATGGGGGTGTCGGCAATGCGAACAACATCAGCACTTAAATTGTCAGTGGCTTGAATCAGCTTTTTAATTTCCAATCTTAAATCTTCGATAGCGTGTTGGAGATCGCGTTGACGTTGATCAAAAAGAATATTAGCTTCTTGTTGAAGGTGATTAATGCCATAAAGAAACTCAGTGTTTTTTTGAACTGGTTTATTAAGTTCTACAGTCTGATTTAATCCTAAAATACCTCTTAAACTAAATATATTTGGTTTTTGAGGGGCACTGTCGACATGGGAGTCTTCTTTTAAGACTTCGCTACTAAACTTTTGGCTTTGCTGTTTGTTTTTGGGATTAAAAGATCCCTTAATACCACCTGCCATGGGTGGATTATAACATTATGAGCTTATAACTTCTTCAAGTAGTCGAAGACTTTTTGTTGGGTGAGTAGATAATAAACCATGTTGAGATTTTTACCTAAAGCAGGATTCTTAGCAACTAATTCATCCACCTCTTTTTGACTAACTTCGATTTTATGATCTTTGGCAATTTTGTCGATGGCTAAGTTTGTAATCCATTCGTTTTTAATTTGACCCTTAAGACTGGTTTTATATTCTTCAAGAGTCTGTTTTCTTGATTTGAGGTAGGCATCGACAGTGATTCCGGCCTGTTGAGTCTGGTCGACGAGTTGACCTAATTTGTTGTCCATGTCGGCGGCTATGAGAATTTCGGGAATGGTGACAGTGGAGTGTTTGACAATCGCTTCAATAGTGAGATTTAATTTTTCGTTGTCATCTTCTTTGCCGGCGTTTATTTTTTTAACTTCGGCCTCATATTTGGAATCAAGCGTTAGTTCGGGTAATTCACAACCGGTGATCTCGATTTGCCAGTCTTTGTCAAGGGTAATGGGAGGATTGAGAACTTTGACTTGAGGTTGAACAATGGGATGTAAATTGTGTTCGGTAATTTTCTTTTGGTACTCATCGGAGACTAAGTGAGTTAGGACTTCTTCAATTAATTTGGTTTCGGAAATATTGCTTTTGACCACATCCAGAGGAGCTTTGCCTTTACGAAAACCTTTGGTTTCAAAATCAGTTTGAACCTCTTTTAAGACATGTTCTTCGGTGTGGGCAATATCGGCAAGCTTAAGAGTTAAGTTCAGAATGAAGGTTTTATCGGATTGTTGAATGAGATCGGTATTTTTAGTGGTCATATGGTGTCTATGATATCATGAAAGATAGTAAAACTAATGCAAAAAATATTTGTCACAATTAGTCGGATGGTGTTTGTTTCGGGAGCTTTGATAGTATTAATTATAGTGTTTTGGGGAATGGCTTTAACACTGTTAAACCGAAAGGAAGGTAAAAAGATTGCCACCAGGCAATTGGCGGGTGAAGGGATGGTACTGGCAGCTCAAAATCAGTTGGGAGGAACTACGGGGAAAGATGTGGTGGCTGACCAAATCGTGGCTGATGATGCCCGGCCATTATTGATTAAGAAATATTTGGAAAAATATAAGTCTCCTCTATTACCTTATGCGGACATGATAATTTCACTGTCGGACACTTATAAATTCGATTATTATTGGATTGTGGCTATCGCTCAGCAAGAATCAAATTTATGTAAAAAAATTCCCGATAATTCCTTTAATTGTTGGGGTTATGGAATTAATAGCGCGGGGACTCTACGTTTTGATAGTTATGAATTAGCACTAAAAAGTTATGCAGAATACTTAAAAAGAGAGTACTTTGACAAAGGATTAAACACGCCAGAGTTAATTATGAAGAAGTATTGTCCACATTCAAATGGCTCTTGGGCATTTGGAGTCAACCAGTTCATTCATGAAATTGAAAATGGACAATAGTATGTGTGTAACAGAGTTGTAGCTTGACTTGGCTTATATATTTTGATATATTACTCGACAGATCCCGGGGTGGCTCCTCTAAAAAGCATGCTCTGGGATTTTTTTGGTCTCAATCTCCCCCTGACCCCTCTTTGACAAGAGGGGTTTATAATTATTTATGATTGAAAACATATACCCACCCTGCTTTTACCGAGTGTCGGTGATGGCTTTGATTTATAATGATGATAAAGTTCTGTTGATTAAAGAAAAAGACGGGAGATGGAGTTTGCCGGGTGGGTTGGAAGTAGGCGAGATGTTTGAGAATGGTATCAAAAGAGAAATAAAAGAAGAACTGGGGGTTGAAATTTTACAGGTCTCGAGTCAACCAAAATTTGTGTGGACATTAATTGATGAAAGTCACAAAAATCCGGTCCCAAAACTAATTTTGACGTTTGAAGTTCAGGTTGATTCGTTTGATTTCAAAAATGACGCACGAGAAAGTGTGGAAACTAAATTTTTTTCTGCCGAGGAAATGAAAACCATAAATTTGCACCAAAATACACAAGATCTGTTGAAGTTGATGACAGAATAGCAAAGAAGGGTTAAAATAGGCCTTATGGGAATGATATCAACCGCACAACTTAAACGTGGAATGTACGTTATGTTTCACGATGAACCACACATGGTGGTCGACATTACTTTTGTTTCTCCTGGAAAAGGTTCAGCCTTTTATCGGGTCAAACAAAAATCTTTGTTTACTGGACGAGTCGTAGAATATACCTATAAATCGGGAGAAAAGATTGAAGAAGTTTTGGTAGAAACTCATGAGGCTGAGTACTCTTATTTTGATGGGAGTAATTATGTCTTTATTGAGCCAAGAACTTACGAGCAGTATTCAGTTTTGGCAGAAATTATTGGAGATGACAAAATTTATTTAAAAGAAGGTATTTTATATCGAATTAAATTTTTTGAAGAAAAACCGGTGGGAGTGACCATGCCTAAGGCAATTGTCTGCACCGTGGTGGAGTCGGAAAACTCGATCAAGGGCGATACAGCCACATCAGCCATGAAAAATGCGACTTTAGATACTGGAGCAAAAGTATTAGTGCCATTGTTTATTAAAGTGGGGGAAGAAATTTCCATTAGTACCGAAACCGGAGCTTATTTGTCGAGAAAGAATTAAAGACCGATTGAATTGTCTATTTGGGGTGGGTCGAAATTTACCTGCTTTTGAGTGTTCTTATCGGCGGCATCAAATTGATCTTTAAGATCTTGAGGAAAATTTGAGGTATTGGGAACGTCAGTGGGTTGAGGGGCTTGAGTAACTCGAGCAACCTTGACGGGAGTGGTGTTACGGGTGGATTGACGGACAGTCGTCACGATGGTGCTAAGCAGAAGTAATATTACAACTACCGCCGAGAGAATAATTAATAGCCTAACTTTTGGGTCTTTGGGTAGGGCAAATTTATTGGGGATGGGTGTGCCTTCTGGACTGCCTTGGCCTCGGGGGGTAAAAGGATTATTGGTGATTAAATCTTGATTTTGGTAGGAAATTTCGTCGCTCATGGATGGTAAAACTTGGTAACGATTAATTTTAAATCACCGATGATCTCGATCAAATAGTTGTTAGCCTTACTAAGTTCAAGACGGGAATCGGGATAGAAATTAGAGAAACGACCTTGGTTTTGACTTCTTTGAGTGTAATTTAGGGAGTTATTAATACTGGTGTTAACTAAGTCAGATTTGACAGCTAAAGTACTGATCCATTGTTGGCTTTCGGGTTGAATTTTGGAATTATTTTTAATACTGTCGGCGATTGATTGAATTTGAATCAGAGTGGTTTGGCGGAGGTTGGCTTCATGCTGAACTAAGGCAGAATAAATACTCTTTTGGATAAGCGGATATTGATTTTTAAAATCAGTTGCCCAGCGGGTAACGTCGCTATCGTTGTTTAAGGCGGGAATAACCGTGGTTTGTTCGTTCGTCCAAGATTCCCATTTGGATAAATCGATTTGAACTTTTTGAGTGGCGGTGGGATTACTCGATTGGTAATCATTTAAAAGCGTGCGCAGGGCGATAAGATAACTTCGAAGAGTTAAATTTCGGGCTGAAAGGGCATTAATGGTGGCGGTGTATTTATCTTTTTGAGTGGTGATAGTGCCATATTTGGTGTAGACCTGTTTTTTATTGACATAATCGAGATAAGCTTGCTGATATAAGCCGTATTGATAGAGATAATCTTGACTATATTGGGTAAATAAATAGGGTGTCGGGGTGGGTGGAGCAAGAGTGGGTGAGGCACTAGCGGTAGCGTCTTGAGCCAAAACTGGGTGAACAAATAATAAAAATAAAACTAGAAACCACATATATGAAAATAGTTTAGCAGATTTTGTGCCGCTGGAGGGACTTGAACCCCCACGGATTGCTCCATAAGTTCCTAAAACTTACGTGTATACCAATTTCACCACAGCGGCAAACAGCTTATTTTATCAACAATTTTGGTAAAATAGCGCTAGATGTCCTCGTAGCTCAGTTGGATAGAGCGCTTCCCTTCTAAGGAAGAGGTCACTGGTTCGATCCCAGTCGAGGATACCCAGAGCTGCGCCTATAGCTCAATGGATAGAGTAATAGTCTTCGGAACTATTGATGAGGGTCCGATTCCCCCTGGGCGCACATAAATAAATATAGGTAATATACGTAATAAGTTAATTCATACTAACCTTAGAAGATTACCAGTTATTTCTCGCACAGTCTTCGTAGTATTCCGCGAGACGCGCATACCCCATCTGCTTATACATAATTCCCCGCTCTTTCTTAACTTGCTTCCAAACAGATTGCTTTCGTTTTGCTTTGATTTTATCGAACCCAACTCGCTCTGATACTCCAGAAGCATCAACATCCTTGATTGCTTGAATAACCAGATTCATTCGTTCTTTTGCTAACTCTGGATCAACTCTCCTTAAATATTGGAGTACTTTCATGTGGTGGACCACTTTAATCATTGGTACTGATGAACCAAATTCCTCGGCAGCGTCATCTAAACTGGAAATAAGATTTTTTCGATCCTTGTGAACACCAGATGACTGTTCTTCTTCTAAGATTACGTTTAGTTGTTCATTGAAACTAATGAAGTAGTCTCGAAGGGATTTGTCGTGGTACATCATACCCATTAATCCAACAATTATATCTCGTGGATGGGTGAGACCTTGCTCTTTAACCTTATCAAAGATTTTAATTCCATCGTTGCCGAAGGCATCAAACATTATGCTTCCGCAAGCGGATTTATATGAGACATCAAGCATTCTAATATATTCTATTTGTTCAACTAACTCAGGAATTTCACTGGGTAAACAATTTAATAATTTATCCGCGTACCACATTTTCATGTTTGTTCTGACGTCTTCGGGGTGAAAATCACTTTCATCGACGTACATATGGGTTAAATTATCAACAGCAGATAATAATTTGTTGGCGACATCAAGTTCACCTATATTAATAAGTTCAATTGCTCTGTTTAAATGCCTGTCTTCAAAAAGATAAATTAAGTCCGTTTGAAATCTGGGAGCATCCGTATGTTCTTCGATGCTTGGGAAGCTTCTTCGAGATTGTAATCCGGAAAAAGTTGAGGCAATTTTGTTTCTATATTCTAGATTGGGGATACTATCAATAGCATTCATTAAATTAATAACTCCAGAAAAGTATGGTTGAGATTCTAATACATTAATTTCTCCACTTTCTAAGTATTTCTTCAAGGCTAAGGTTCGTGGAGATTTTTGGATATCTCTTGAATAATATACTGACAAATCATTTGCATTTGCGCTGATTCTTCCGTTTAGTGTATCCAAAAGTGTCCCTGAATTATCAAAACGATTAAACAATTGCTCTTGTTTTTCAGCAATGTTTTTCCATTCAGATTTAACATTTTGTGGAATATTTTCCAAAATAATCTTTGAGACAGCTTGTTCGAAATATTGGGGAAAATATATTGCCATTTTTGCAAGCGATGTCGGATCTACTCCAATTCCGCATTGAGCGGTTATTTCTGACCAATATGCTTTATTTGCCTCAAGCGCTTCAGCGTAACTTGCTCCAACTTGGTTAAAGTCTGCAGACAATGGCCTTTGGCCATCGCTTTTAGATAAAGTGCTACATATGACAAATGTTTGACGCTCGTATTGTGTAAAGTGCGTGATGCCTGTATCTGAGAACAACTCTACATCTTTATCACTAAGTGAGCCGAGAAATAGCAAATCAGAATAATCTGCCACAGGCAGCTGAGAATCAGGTGAGTCATAAATATTTTGACCATGGCTACTAGCGTCACTAAAAACCATTCCCATGCTTACAAGTCGATTTGTGCATCTACCTAATACTCGTGCTCGATCTGTGTCAACGAGTATCCTCCCCTTAATGGAAATTTCATCTTTGGTTAGGTTGGACAAATCGGATATTCGTTCCATTCGTTTATTTCCCGGGACGATCGTTCCTACAGTTACAAATGGTTGCCAATTACCTAACCACTCTAAATTTCTTTTTTCTACCTCACTTACAGATTCTTTATATTTTTGGGCGAGTAAATGTTGTATGAATAAACTGAGATCTGGATGTTCTTTGATGCCTATAGGGATAGGAATCTTTGCTTTTATAGCTTCGTCAAGGTCATTTATTTTAAGTAATTTAAGTGCTTGG
>CAIKAI010000032.1 GCA_903825325.1 Candidatus Shapirobacteria bacterium
AGTATTTGTGGTCAGGCGGTGATGAATTTTCCGGAAATTACCGAACTGGTGGTTAAGGAAGGGATTACTTCGGTCTCGGTTTCAGCGGATGGAGTGAGCTCGATGCGAAAATTAGTTGCATCAATTGAGAAGAAAATATTGCTCTCTCGCACATTTGACAATATGTAAACTCGGTTTTCGCTATTATGAAAAATATAAGCCAATTATTGGTTGTTTTTCTCGGGTTTAATCTGGTTCTATCCAGTCTTTTTGTGTTACCAAAATCTGCTCAAGCTAGTTCAGCCAGCTTCGGTGTGGTTGGGTTTGTTTCGTCGCTGCCTAGCAATGCTGATAAGCAAACCGTGGTGACCTCAGCTAAAAACGCGGGGTTTGGCTGGGTCCGTGAAGAGTATACTTATTCCGATTCGATGGATTTTTCCCCTTATGATGCGGCTTATAGTAAAATTCATGGATCAGGACTAAAAATCCTAGGGTTACTAACTTATCCAGGTGATGGTAAATCTCATGCTGATTGGAAAAATTATGTTAGTTCGGTTGTCGGTCATTTCCCTGGAGTGAGTGCCTGGGAAATTATGAATGAGGTGGATAATAACCTGTCGCCAGCCGATTATACAGTTTATTTAAAAGAGGCGAGTACAATTATTCGGGCGAAAGGCGGCGCGACCATTGTTTTATCTGGCGTAACGGCCAGAAAAGAAGTTTATCCGTTCTGGGATGGGGTAAAAGATTCTGGCGGTTGGGATGCATTTGACGTGGTGGGGCTCCATATGTTCCACGACGGCGTGCCAACCGAAGATAGTTACAATAACGGCACATTAAATCAAGAAGTTCAGAAAGTAGTTGATAGTATCAATAAAAATGGTGGTGGTAAAAAGATTTGGGTAACGGAAATCGGGTATGATGCTGATAAATATGGACTCTCTAACGAAGCTAACTGGTTGGTACAAAGTTTAGGTATTGTTCATGGATTTTCTGAAGTCGATAAAATTTTTGTTTTTCGTCTTTATGATCATGGTAATGGTTTGGGGCTACTAACCTCTAATTTTAAAGAAAAAGAAGCGTACCAGGCGGTTAAGAATTATTTAACCGGTAGTGTATCGAGTCCAATTGCGCCACCAGTTGTAACTGCGCCAGCTCCGGTGCCAGCGCCGGAGCCAAGTGTTGAGGCTAATCAAGATACTGCTTCGATTTCTGTTATAGCGGATGTGCCAGTTGTAGCTATCGATAAAACAAAATCTTTTATTCGACTTGACGGCAAAGCTTTAGTTTCTAATGGAAAGGCGCAGTATCGCATTGTAGTAGGCATAGAAGATGCGAGTGGCAATGTTCTAACCGATCGTAAACCTGGTATTATTTTAACTGGAGGACAAACTAATCTGACCGATTTTGTTTTGGTTGGGAATGAATGGTTTGCTTATATCTCATCGACTGAACCAGGAGAGCGCACAGCGCAAATTTCGGCTGATGGGCAGGATTTAGGAACACTCAAAATGACTTTTGTTGCCACGAAAGTGCCTGTAATTACAAAAGTATCTCAACCTATAAACGTGCCGTCTTTGCCAGTAGTCCAAACTAATCTTAAAAATAAAATACCTAAACCATATATAATTGCGATCTCCTGTGCCGGAGCCGTTTTAATTTTAGTCGGTGTATATGTATTTTGGCGAAAAAAATTGAAGAAGTAAAGTTTTGACCTCACATACTTGACAATTAATTAGTTCTAAAATGGTTAGAGTCTTGACAAAAAAGGCTTTTTTGTGATATAAATAATAATAT
>CAIKAI010000033.1 GCA_903825325.1 Candidatus Shapirobacteria bacterium
CAAAAACAGTCCATTCAAACCGTCCAAGTTAGCATCTCTGATCTCAAAGCGTCGGATTATAATCCTCGCCGTTGGAGCAAGGACCAAGTTATAAATCTCAAAGAAAGTATTAGCCGCTTTGGGATGGTAGATCCAATTATTGTCAATTCGGCACCCGAGAGGAAAAATATTGTCATTGGCGGCCACTTCCGACTAGAGGTTGCCAAACAGCTGAATTTTACCGAGGTTCCGGTTGTTTACGTCAACATTCCCGATATTACTAGAGAGAAGGAACTCAACCTTCGATTGAACAAAAATACTGGAGAATTCGATCTAAATCTACTGGCTAAGTTCGATGAATCTTTACTAAAAGACATAGGATTCAGTAGCGAAGAACTTGATAATATTTTTAATCTCGAAGACACTCCCGAAGAATTTGACCTGCAAAAAGAATTAGCCAAACTGGATATCCAAAATGTGACAATGGAAAATGGTCAGGTCTGGCAATTGGGGGATTCCCGGCTAATGGTTGGCGACTCAACTAAGGAAGAGGATGTTTTGAAACTGATGGGATCTGAGCGGGCTGACATGTGTTTCACGGATCCCCCTTATATCCTCGACTACCTCCACGGCAAGAAAAAGAATGGCAAACCAACTGAAGGCTTCGGTTTGAAACGAAACCGAAAATATATCGGCACCGACACTCTTCCCGACAACTTTTCTGAATTATGGATGGAGAATATTGCCAAAATCCAAAAGGAAAGTTTCTCGATTATCGTGTATGAAAATTGGAAAAATATCCCCGTCATTTGGGAGGCCATGAAAGCACATTGGCGTATAAAGAATATGCTCGTTTGGCATCTACCTAACCGTACCCAAGGCTTTTCTGCTAAGTATAAATTCTTTAGTAAACACGACATTGCCATGGTCGGCGCCTCCCCAAATGCCGATATTGAATTTAATATGGAACCGGAAACCGATGGACTTCAGGAGCAATATGAAACCGCTCTTTATGCCATAAGTGGTAAGCCCCAATGGGAGAATTATAAGAAGGGAAAGAAGATCCAGCCAACTGATTTTATTGAATACAAAGCCTCCGATAAAAAAAGTTCTGGACAAGGGATAATCTTTGGCACCAAGCCGTTGGAAATTCTAATCCCCTACATCAAAGTTCTCACCAAACGCGGTGATCTAATAATCGAGCCGTTTGGGGGAAGTGGAAGTACGTTAATTGCCGCAACCAAAATGAAACGTCGGTGTTACCTCATGGAAAAATGCCCAGCCTACGGGGAAGTCATTAAAAAGCGTTGGGAAAAACTTACTGGTTTAAAGGGGATGCTTTATGAAAAATAAAAGTAAAGCCGACGTTATCAAATATCTAAAAACCCTCCCGATTGTTGAGGTGGCTTGTAAAAAAGCAGGTATTAGTCGGAATACCTTCTATAGATGGCGCAAGGAAGACGAGAAATTCCGGCTTAGAAGCGATCGGGCAACAAAAATAGGTGTCCACTTCGTTAACGATATCGCCGAATCTCAGCTCTATTCCGCGATTAAAGATAAAAATATGACGGCCATAATCTTTTGGTTAAAATCACACGACAAAACCTACGCTAATAAAGTTGAGGTCTCGGGCCAACTAAAACATGATTATAAACTGACCATTGAGGAGGAATCATTGGTGACTAAAGCCTTAACCGCGATTACTCAAAAAGGAGGCGATAAATGACCACTCCTAACTTAACTCAGGAAGAAATTGCCAAAATCATCAATAACCCGGCGCTACGTCGCGAATTAGCCCAGAAGGATATCCGTTATTTTTTTGCCTTATATTTCTTTCGCTACATTAACTATCCTCCGGCACCTTTTCATGACGACTTTTTGAATATCGCCGCCGATGATGACCTCCCCTTGGCGGTTATTCTGGCCTTCCGTGGTTCGGCCAAGTCCACTATTTTTAGTCTTTGCTACCCGATTTGGGCGGTTACGGGTAAGGCACAAAAGAAATTCGTTCTGATTATCACCCAAACCCAAAGCCAAGCTCGAAAAATCATGGACAATATTAAAACCCAATTGGAGAGCAATGAAATGCTTAAAGCCGACATCGGCCCCTTTACAGAGGAGGGCAACGAATGGTCATCGATGTCCATTGTTATCAAGCAATATGATGCCCGAATCATGGTGGCCTCGACCGAGCAAAGTATCCGGGGCTTACTTCACCTTCAATATCGACCCGATGTCATTATTCTTGATGATATAGAGGATTTGGCTAGCGTCAAATCCCAAGAGGGCCGGGACAAATTATTTGATTGGTACACGGGCGATGTCGTGCCACTTGGCGATCGAAATACCCGACATATTCTTTTGGGGACCAGATTACACCCTGACGACCTACCCAGTCGGCTCATCAGCCAGATTAAAGCCAAAGAGAGACAGGGAGTTTATAAAATTGTCCCGATTGTTAAAAATAAAAAAAATAGCTGGCCGGGGAAATATCCAGACCGTCAGGCAATCAAGGAAGAAATACAAAAGGTGGGCAATCGCATCGCTTGGGAGAGAGAATATATGCTTCGGCTTATTTCTCCGGAGGATCAGCTAATAAAACCGGAGTGGATTACTTACTACGACGAACTACCGCCACTTAGAAATCTTTCCCGTATTGTCGTGGGAATCGATCTGGCGATTCAACAAAAAGAAACTTCAGATTACACCTCAATGATCGTGGTTTATGCCTTTGGAAAAGGCAAGAAAGCTCAATACTACATAGCCAAGCCGATTATTAATAAGCGTATGACCCTCCATCAAATGGCGGATACTGCTCGCCAGTTATACGATAGTCTCCCAGCAGAAGAGCAGACCTTTTTTGTAGTTGAGGATGTTGGTTACCAGTTGGCAGCAGTCGAGGAGCTTAAGGAAAATGAACTCCCAGTTGAAGGCACCAAGGTTCACGGTCAAGATAAATATACCCGGGCATCAATTGTATCCTCCGTTTTTGAGCAAAAAAGAATTCATTTTCCAGCAACAGGGTCAAAGCCATTAATCGATCAGTTAACTGGCTTCCCCAACGAATCGCATGATGATATGGTTGACGCTCTAGTTTACGCATTATTGAAAATCCAAGAGGAGGAAAGAAAACCCGAGCCAAGAATCAGATGGCTCTGATTTGGATTGACTACTTTTGAATATCTTTTACAAGATAGACCACAAGCGCAATAGTGGCTACAAGCAATAACAATGCGAACAGTGGATTTGTGATTTTTTTTAAATAAACAGAAACCAGGCTGGCAACATAACCCAGCGCATAGGCAAACAAAACTAGTAAATACATATATTTCGAGGTTTTTGGGTGAGCCACCACATCCATCAGTGAAGCTAAAGCCATTTCCTCAACAATTTTATTCACATCTGGAATTCTATTTTCCTCAATTCTTTCTGGTTCTCTGTCGTAATCAAAATACTTATAATGCCAAATTCCGCAAAACTTGTCTGATAATAAAACTCCGTAAGGCGCCCTGACGTCTTGGCAATATTTATGTAATTGTTTTGCGGCGTCCTCATAACTTTCACCTTTAAATATTTCAATGGATTTATCCAGCTTACACTCAATAACCAATATCACTTTGTTAAATTCTCCATCGGTTTTTACCATAACGTCCGCCCTATTTGATAAAGTAAAATCAAAACTTGTCGTTAAGTGCTCCATCTCGACTTGTTCTTTTTTGACTTTCAAAAGTTCCGGCAACTTCGCAGCCACTAAATCACGTATTTCCTCTTCCTTTTCAAAAGTCCTGTTTTCCAGCAATTTCGAAAAATCTTTAGAATATATGAATTTACCCACAAATTAATTCTATCCTTTTTGTCGTAAAAATCACCTTATCCTTATATCTACTTTTGAAGTAAAATAGGCTAATGTCTCTGATCGATAACCAAAATCAAAAAATGTTAGATGCGTTGAAAAATGCGCTAACCACAGCTGATAGGGTGGATATTCAGGTTGGTTACTTTTACTTTTCTGGGTTTGAACTGCTCGCCAACGATCTTAAAGACAAACAAGTAAGAATTTTGGTCGGAAAGCAGATCGACCCAAACGCTGTACCCAAGATAATTGCCATGCAGCAAAAAACCGGTAAATCGGTAGATTTTGATAGGTTCCAACCCCAGGACTCTTACTCTTCGAGGTCCGAGCAAAAATCAGATTATTTTACCGGTTTCACACGGCTTTTTAACGAAACACAGGTCTTTGATGAGCCAAATTCACAGAGTGCATATAAAATCTTTGAAGAAAAAATCATTAATGGATCTTTACAAATAAAACTTACCAACTCGGACCAACACGGAAAAATGTACCTCGTCCATAACAGAGCCGAGTTTAATGCGGGTGGTGACTTTCCCGGTACCAGATTTATGGGTTCGAGCAATCTTACATATAATGGGTTGCTTGAACAAGGTGAACTAAACGATTCCACCCGGGATAAACAAAAATTTATTGAAGGGGTGGAGAAGTTTGAATCAATGTGGCTTGAGTCAGACAACATCGATATTGCTACAACAGACAACCAGTCGGAGTTCAAAGAAATAATCAATAAACTTTGGATCAACGCCGTCGAGAGACCCTACTTGATGTATATCCGAGTTTTACATGAGCTTTTTAATCAGGACAGTAAGGCGGATATTAAAACGCCCTCACAGATTACTGGCGACACGTTTTTAGATCTGGAATACCAGCTAGATGCTATCCGTATGGGAATTAGCAAAATTGAACAATATGGCGGAGTAATTATCGCCGACGTTGTCGGTCTAGGAAAAAGCATAATTGCCTCGGCTATTGCTCATAACATCGCCGAAAAAGATAATACCAACGTTGTCATTATCAGCCCGCCACACTTGATACCGCAGTGGGATGAATATCAAGCTTATTTTCACCTACCTGGAACCAAAGTTTTTAGCTCCGGGAAAATCGAAGAAGCTTATAATTGGTGCTTCAACCAAGTGCGTGGGCCGATAACTTTCATCATAGATGAAGCCCATCGCTACCGAAATGAATTAACTGATGATTACACGTTATTGCATCAACTGGTTCGAAGTAATCAAAACAATAAAGTTGTAATTTTAACCGCCACACCGTTTAACAATGATCCTAAGGATGTATTTGCTTTAGTAAAACTCTTCCAGACACCCGGACAATCAACGATTCGATCAGTAGACAATTTATCGATAAGATTTCGTGAGCTAATCGAGAGATACAAAAAACTTCGATCAGAAATGCGATCTGATAAATTATCCCCCGATGAAGTAAATGTTGAGACTAGAGATATCTCAAGAGAGTTAAAAAGATTAATTGAGCCAGTAATTATCAGGAGATCCCGACTAGATTTAAAAAGAATTACCAGATATCGAAATAACCTAATTAAACAAGGAATAGAGTTTGCCGAGATTGATGGCCCAACTCTGCTCGAATATGACCTGGGGGAATTGTTTGACCTATATGTTTCAACACTTGAAAAAATAACCAGTGAAAATGGCGGATTTGGCGGTGCCCGATACAAACCAGTCACTTATATCCTAGAAGAGCATAAAGATGAGTTTAAAAACAAATACGGTCAACATATTGACGATTCCGACCTAGTCACAGCCCAAACCAACCTTGCCAAATTTATGAAGAGATTGCTCGTTATGCGTTTTGAAAGTTCTAAGCAAGCATTTGGTATTACCCTACAAAATATGATTGATTCAAACAGATTTATTGCCAAATGGTACAACGAATACGGACAAGTTCCTGTTTTGAAAAAGGGCAGAATCCCGGACCCGGACTCTTTTGAATTGGATACTAACGACGATATTACAACCGAAATAAATGATCAGGTCGATGAAGAATCAAATAATAAACACAAACTACTTTTTATCGATAAAAATTGGCTCAGTTTGTCTTTTATCAAAGAAGTTAACGCCGATATTGATCTTCTAGAATCAATCAGAGATGAATGGTTTGGGGATACTAATCTTAAAAATTTCGATCCTAAATTAGATTATTTGAAGAAAACAATTACTGATTTGCTAAAAGAGAATCCGGAAAGAAAGATCATTATTTTTTCAGCCTATGCCGACACCGTTGATTATGTTGGGGCCGAACTCAAAAAAGCCGGATTTAACAGGACTTTCAAATATACCGCCAAAGATGCTTCCCGAACTTATCGCGAGGAGCTAAAACAAAACTTCGATGCTGGAATAAAAGAAGGCCTTCAAAAAAATGACTATGACATTCTAGTAGCTACTGATGCTTTAAGTGAAGGCTATAACTTACACCGTGCTGGTGTGATTTTTAATTATGATATTCCGTTTAATCCTACAAGAGTAATTCAGCGTATTGGACGTATCAACCGTGTCAATAAAAAAGTATTTGATCGACTTCATATCTTTAACTTTTTCCCGACTAGTATTGGCGAAGAAGAAACAAGGATCAAACAAATTTCGACGTTAAAAATGAACTTAATTAATTCAGTCATTGGCAGTGATACTAAAACCCTTACTGACAATGAAGAACTAAAAACTTTTTACGAAGATAACGACGTTGAAAAGCTTCTGAAAAAACAACTGGATATTGCCACCAGTGAATCGGAAGAAGAATCATGGGATGCGGTGCATCGGGAAAAATATGATCAAACACCCGCTCCGGTGGTTAAAGAAGCATTGTCGGTCCGACCCAGGAGTCGGGTTATAAGAAAAGGACAAAAAGAAGAAGTGGGCATTGCCTATGGCAAACGTGGCGGCCATTCAATATTTGCTATCAAGCGAGATACGGAAGAACCTCTAATAGTTTCCGCAGAACAAGTATTGCCATTCTTTGTTGCTGATGAAGATGAGGAAGGTTATGTATCAGACGATAGTTTTAACCAGTTGTTTATCCTGATCAGAGACAAACTTTTCGAAAAATCAAAATTACCTAAAATTGGGGGAAATAGAGCCGGAGCAATCCAAAGACTAAATGTTCTTGTTGAAAAACTACCACAAGCCAAAGACTACGCTTTAGATTTGATCAAAGTCATCAAAGAATTTGACGACTTGAGTGACGGACAGTATAAAGATATCTCCAAAGTTAATTTAGATAATCTAGAAGAAGCTTATAAAAGGATTCTAGAAATCGCCCCAGTTCAAGTTGTTAAGGTGACTTTAAGCAAGGCCGATCAACTTCAAAATCAATCGGAGTTGATAGTGTTAAGTGAGGAACTAAGGGTATGAACTTAGGAGAAAATTTCGACCAAAAAGAATTTACGGCTTGGGCTGAAGAATTTTTGCCTGGGCTGAAATTAAATATACAAAAAGTCGATATCCCTTCCGGTTTTTCTGGTGTAGAAAAGATAACTACGTTAGGGGAATATAACGACAATACTCGTGTTTATATCGTCGAAACTGATATTGATCCTGTCAGAAAAAAGCTTACTTTAGCTAAAGATAGTTTTACATTGTTAAAAAACTATGGAAGCCCAAATGCTTTAATCGCCTATCACTCAAACGAATCAACCCAGTGGAGACTGTCACTTTTGACAAGTACCCCGACATGGTCTGATAAAAAAATAATTGTTAAACTTTCCAACCCCAAACGACAATCGTTTGCTCTCGGTCCAAAGGCAAAAATTAATACACCAACAAAATTTTTAATCACTAAAGGACCGGTGGCCGATTTAATAGATTTAAAAAGTCGTTTCTCTCTTGAAGTCGTAAACAAGGATTTTTACAAAGATATTTCTCAAGCTTTCTCGAAGTTAGTTGGTGGAACTCTGGTCAACGGGAAAAAGAAAGAAACATATAAATCAATTCTAAAACTGCCATCAGTCGCAGAAGGAAGTCAGACGAATTTTGAATTTGCCGTTCGTCTAATTGGAAGAATAGTCTTTTGTTGGTTTTTAAGGGAGAAACACAGTTCAGCTGGCCATTCATTGATGCCACGTGACTTGGTATCGCTAGATGCTGCCGACAAAACACCGGATTATTATCACCGAATTCTGGAGCCAATTTTTTTTGAAATATTAAACAAGCCGATAAGATCAAGAAAAGAAAGTTTTGTTGACGAACTTTTTTCCGCAATACCATATTTAAACGGAGGTCTGTTCTCGCCACAGGATGATGACTTTTTCAGTTACAACGAAAGCCGTCAGGCTAGCTTTCACAACACTCTGACAATTCCTGACGAGTGGTTTAAATCATTTTTTGAAGTACTCGAGACTTACAATTTCACCATCGATGAAAACTCCAGTTTCGATGAAGAATTGTCGATCGATCCGGAAATGCTTGGTCGGATATTTGAAAACCTTTTAGCTGAAATTAATCCGGAGACCGGCGAAACAGCCAGGAAAAGCACGGGTAGTTATTACACTCCAAGAGTCATCGTCGACTATATGGTCGATGAAAGTCTTTGTCTTTATTTGAAAGATAAAACCAAAATTAGTGAAGAAAAGCTACGTTCTTTGATTAGCTATGACTTTGAGGATGACTTGATAAATCCTTTAAGTGACGATGAAAAAGAAGAGATTACTCAAACGCTTAGTGCAGTAAAAATACTTGATCTGGCATGTGGGTCCGGGGCTTTTCCTATAGGTGCATTACAGAAAATAGTTTTTATGCTCCAACAAGTGGATCCTCATGCTAAAAAAATGTATGAGATGGATATTAAGCAAATATCACCTGAATATAGACGATTTGTCCAACGTGAATACGATAATGGTAACTTTGATTATTTGCGAAAACTCAGGATAATCCGTGATTGTATTTACGGAGTTGATATTCAGCCTATCGCTACTGAGATATCTAGATTGAGGTGTTTTTTGACCTTAGTG
>CAIKAI010000034.1 GCA_903825325.1 Candidatus Shapirobacteria bacterium
ATTATTAATAACAAAACCGACTTTCCTCGGCACTATCTAGCAAGTTTAGCTTCTTGGTATCAAACCACTTTATTAAAAAATACCCACGATGTGGGTATGTTGCAAGATCTAATTCTTAAATCGAACCAGCCCGACAAAGTCACCAATTTATTGAACCTAGTCATCAACGATTATGGTTTTGAATTTTTTAGAACTATTGATCAAACTAAGGTTAATTTGTCATCTCAGGACGAGGCATTTTTTAGTTTTAATCGACCTAACTTACAAATTACTCAACCAGTTTCTCGTTTTGATTTCGAACATTCAATTTCCGACGAAGTTGATGAATCACATCTTTGTTTGATCGAGGCTCTAAAATTAGCAAGCCTTAAACCAAATCAAATCGACAAAGTAATCCTTACCGGCGGCTCATCCCAAGTGCCAGTTTTTTATCAAATGATTACTAACTTGTTTGGCTCAACAAAAATTGTTTCTTCAGACCACTTTACCGCCGTTGCCTTAGGACTCGGCGTTCGCGCTCATCAAATTTACGGTAAACTACTTTAAGTGAATCTCAAACAATTTCTTTTTGCCAATAATTCCAGCCATCAAATTCTCGCCAAAAATACTTTTTGGCTAGGTTTGATTGAAGTTTTTTCTAAACTTATAATGTTTTTTGTGACCATATCTATTGGTCTGTATTTGGGCACAAATGGCTTTGGAGCCTACAACTACGCCCTGTCTTTTGTCTCTCTGTTTATGATTTTTTCTGATTTGGGTGTCAGCACTGTTATTACCCGAGATATAGCCAAACATAAAGACAAAGCCGCCGATTATCTTGGTAACTCTCTGAGTCTACGTTTGATTACTTCACTTTTTATCATTATTGTCATGTCTATTTCCCTCACCCTCTTTAAAAGTTATCACCCTTACTCAGGGTTGATTGTCCTCGTTACTATTTTTTATCTTTGCCAGCAAATTTCGGGGTTAACCATCACTGTTTTAACAGCATTTGAAAAAATGGAATTTGTCTTTATTTCCAAATTGATATATTTTGTCGGCATATTATTTTCGACCATATTTATGGTTAAATCTAATGGAGGTATCAACCTCATGATTATTCTTAATACTGGCATCTCAGTCATTACCATAATTACCGGTTTCTATCTTATTCGCCAGCTTCAAATTCCGGTTTTACTTTGTTGGCAAAAAAATTTTATCCGTCAAGTTCTTCGTGAATCAATACCTATTTTTGGTTTTATTGCCTGTACTCAAATTTATCTCAATCTTGACACCCTTCTTATTGGCCGCTATTTTGGTGATCATTCGGTTGGTATTTATCAGGCAGCTTATAAAATTTTATTTGCCTTTCAAAGTGTCAATATTATTAACTCCGCTACCCTACCTCGAATTTCTGTTTTAATTCATGAGAATAAACACTCAACTTTAGCCAAACTTAATCGGTTGGTAATTATTCTTAGTCTAGTCGTGCTTCTACCTCTTGCCATCATCATTTCTCTTAATTCTCGGTTAATTATTTCCTTGGTCTGGCGCAGTCCTGACTATCTTGCCGCCTCCTTTATCTTACCGTTGCTGATTTGGTCTGGTATCGCCAATTATTTTCGCAACTATGTCACCAATTTATTAATTGCCAGTAGTCGACAAAAATACGTTTTTATTTCAATCCTTATAGGGTTGGTTGTTAATTCCGCCCTCAATTTATTTATCATGCCCCTTATTGGTTACCCCTTTGCCGCCACCAGCCTGCTCATTTCCGAAGTTGTCATCTTACTTTCCTCCATAATTTTTATCAGGCTGTAATTCTGTAATTTTTCCTCTACTATTATATTAGTGAAAAACATCTTCGCCAAACTTTTTTGGCCGGTCATTCTACTTATCCTCACTTTTACTCTTGGATTTGTAATTTCCTTTTTCGAATATCAACGCATCGATCAAGCTAACCGTCAGGACTTAATTCAGTTTACCGACGCTGTCCGTGCCTCACTTGACATTGATCTCATCAACAGTTTCGCTGGCGATATTACTGATCTTCAGAATCCAAATTATCTTAAATTTCGCCAATATCTGGTTCATCTTTCCGACACCTACCCTCATGCCAAATATCTTTATCTAATGAAACTAGTCAACAATCAAGTCAAATTCATTATCGATAGTCAGTCGTCACATATCACTACAAAACCCGACCTAGCCCTTCCTGGCGAAGCCTATCCTGAGGCTAAAAACACTCTGTTGGAATTATTTTCAAAAAAATCAATCATTACTGTTGGTCCTGAATCAGATACTTGGGGTTCGTTTGTTTCCGGATTATCCTCCGTAACTGATCAAGATGGTAGAATCATCGCCGTTGTTGGTATCGATATTGATACTTCAATGTGGAATCAGCAAATTTATCGACAACTGTATAGTATTATTGCCTTTTTTGTTGTCATTTATATTTCTGAGCTACTCTTATTTAATCAAATTATTCGTTATCGTCTGCACCAAAGCACCCTTTCCTATTTAGCCACTGTCTTAGACTATTCTTCTGATGCGATCATTAGCTATGATCTGAATGGGGTAATAAAAAGTTGGAACCATGGGGCAAACTCTATTTTTGGCTACACTGAAGCTGAGGCTCTTGGTAAAAATGTCATTGAGTTAATTTATCCTGCCGACAGAAAGACTGAATTTGATTTAATTATTAGCACCGCCAAACTCGGTCAAGTCAAAGTTCAAAAAGAAACTATCAGACATGACAAGTCTGGTAAACAACATCACCTTTTAATTTCCTGGTCTCCACTCTACCAGAATGGGCAAGTTATCGGTATTTCAACTATTGCCAAGGATGTCACCGCTGAAAGTCAAGCTCGTCAAATACTTCTTAATCGCAACACTGAGCTGGAAAAACTCAATTCTCTCATGGTCAACCGGGAATTAGCTATGATTGAACTTAAGAAAAAAGTTAAACAGTTAAGCTCTCGCCCATGAGTTTTCATCTCAACAGTATCAATTTGAAAGTTATTTCGGTTACCTTGGTCACCATTCTGGTTTTTGGCTCGTTGGCTATCATAGGAACACGTTATCTCCTCCTTAATCAAATTTCCCAGCAAAAAGAAATTGATTTACAAAATATCTTGGAAAATGGTGCTTCCGTCATTAGCCAAAAATACTCCGAAGCTAAAAGCATCGCCCAAAATATTGCCACCGACGATACTAGCCAGGCTTATTTAGCCAAGCCTTACGATCCAAAAAATAATTCTGAATTACTCAATCATCACCTCGAACTCCTTAATCTCGACGGCAGCTACTCCGCCATTTATTTAATTAATCGTTATGGTATCGCCGTTGCCTCAACTGACCGTTCTTTTATTGGCCAAAACTATAGTTTTCGGCCCTATTTTCAGTCGGCTCTCAATGGCGAACTTTACAATGATTCATTTTATGGCGTTACCAGTAAAAAACTTGGCTATTATTTTTCCACCCCGGTCCACGACTCCCAGAATCAAATCATTGGCGTCGCCGTAGTTAAACTTGAGCCGGATCCCATCAGTCACATTTTTAAACAAATTGTCAATATCAACACAAACGATCTACTGTTGGTCGATCGCTACGGTATTATTGTTGACTCCAACCGGTCGGAACGGCTTTACCAAAGTTTGGGTCACCTCGATCAAGTCACCCAAAAATTTATTGACGACGCAAAAAAATATTCAGGATTTAACATCCAGCCGCTTCAATATCAACCGGTTCTCGATAAGCTAAAACAGCACCCCAATAAAACCACTATTGTTGCCCTTACCGACAATTTTGATTCGGACCAAGAAAAGCTGTTTTTGGTTCCCATCAAGAACTCCAGTTTTTACTTAGTTTGTGAGATAAATCAACAGGAAATTACCGCCACTGCCTACCAATTAGCGACCTTAATTGGTGTTGCCGTCGGCTCTTCCGCCATTATCACGGTATTTATTCTCTCTTGGTTTTTATCATTCCTCCTTTCGCCGATCCGTCAGCTATCCAAAATGGCTCAGGAAATCAGTCAGGGTAACTACGACATTGTCAATAATATCCGTTCCCGCGATGAATTTTTCGCTTTGGGACAAGTTTTCCACAACTTGTCCGTCACCCTCAAAAATAAATACCAAGAGCTGGAGGAGGTTGTTTCCAGCCGCACTCAAAAGCTCGAATCACAAACCGAAATTCTCTCCAAAACTCAACTGGCCATTCAAAATCTTCTCGAAGATGCTAATTCCGCTAGAGATGATGCTGAATCCGCCGCCAATGATTTAGAAAAATTTAAGAAGGCTGTTGATAATTCCACCGACCACATTGCAATTACTGATCCAGAAGGCATCGTTATTTACGCTAATCCTGCCACAATCAAGCTTACCGGATTTTCTGTTGGAGAAATTATCGGCAAAAAGGTCGGCAACAAAGCTCTTTGGGGTGGCCAAATGCCGCTGGTATTTTACCAGAATCTCTGGAAAACCATCAAAATTGACAAGAAACCATTTAGTGGTGAAATTTATAACCATCGTAAAAACGGTCAGAAATACATCGCCGAGGTCCATATCTATCCAATACTTAATTCCCAAGATGAGGTCGTCTTCTTTGTCGGAATTGAACGCGATGCTACTGTTGCCCGGGAAATCGATCGAATGAAAACTGAGTTTGTTTCCTTTGCTTCCCACCAACTGCGCACTCCGCTTTCCGCCATGAAATGGTTTTCCGAAATGCTTCTCTCTGGCGATGCCGGTAAATTAAATCCGCAGCAATCCGAGTTTGTCTCTAACATTTACCAAAGCAATGAACGCATGATTAAATTGGTCAAAAATCTTCTGGATATTTCCCGTATTGAATCCGGTCGAATCATTATTGATCCTGTACCTTCCGACATTTCCCAGCTCATCAATAATATCGTCACCGAAGTTATTGTCAAAGCTCAGGAAAAGCAACAATCTATCGTTATAAAAGTCAGTTCCAAACTCCCCCAAATTAATCTCGATCCTGAACTGATTAAAAACGTTTTTCAAAATCTCCTCACCAATGCTATTAAATATACACCCCAAAAGGGAAAGATTACTATTTCTGTCGCCAAGAAAGGTGACCAAATCTTATGTCAGGTCGTCGACAATGGATACGGCATTCCCAAAGAAGAGCTCTCCCAAATCTTCAGCAAATTTTTCCGTGCCAGTAATATTCAAAAAATCGAAACTGAAGGCACTGGTTTAGGCTTATACATCGTCAAAGCAGTTGTTGAGTCTTCCGGGGGTCAAGTCAGTGTTAAATCTATAATTGGCAAAGGTAGCACTTTTTCCTTTACCCTTCCTATAAAAGGTGTCCCCCCCAAGAAAGGGGATATCCATCTTGGCGCTTAAAAGTGCTATCATCAACTTATGAAGATTCTGGTGGCTGAAGATGATAAGTTTATCGCCAGTGCTTATCGGGTAAAGTTTTCCAATCAAGGTTGGGATGTTACCATCGCCAATAATGGTCAGGAAGTGATTGATCATTTAAAAACATTCCAACCTGACTTAATTCTTCTGGATTTAATCATGCCGGTTTTGGATGGCTTTGATGTCCTCGAACACCTTCATAAAAATGGCCCTAACAACATTCCCATTATTGTTGCTTCCAACCTCGGTCAAAAAGAAGACAAAGACCGTGCCTTTAAATTAGGCGCTATTGATTATTTTGTCAAAAGTGACATGACCCTAGAAACTCTCATCGACAAAATTAAACAACATCTCAAACTAAAATAGTTTTATCTGGATACTTTAATCGGTCCACCTTCAGCAGCACAAGCTTCCAAAACTGTCATCCCATTGGTTACTGTGACCGAATAACCAGTATGACCGGTTACCGTATTATTTGGATCTTTAGGTAAATTTACAAAGTAGTCTGCCATTTTTGTGCTTAAAGGTAAACAATGATTAGTGTCAGTAACGCTGGTACACACCGTGTTGCAACCACTTGATACCCCGACATCTACAATCTCATAGGTATCCCCAGTGGTAAATGACCCTAGACAAGTTGAAAAAGATGCTGAATCCTTTTTATCAATCGAGCAGGAATGTATTGATGTAAGTATTTGATTCAAATCTTGGGCTCTTCTAGCGTCGCGGGTTTGTTGTAAACGCAATGCCGGCTTAACCGACACCAATACCACCACTGCCAAAATTGATATTATTCCCACCACCACTAATAACTCAATCAGCGTAAAACCCCCATTATTTTGGAACTTAATTTTCATAAATTAATACTATGTTTTTTTCTAATAACTGTCAATGGTATTATTAAATAAATGGTCGCAGATAATCAGCAATTTTATCAATATATTAAAGATCTCGGGGTAATTGACGACCAGCGATTAACTGATGCATTAACCTTAGCCAACCAAAAAAAAGTTGACCTTGGTGACATTCTTTATGATCAGGATTTATTAACCGATCAGCAAATTGGTCAGGCTTTTGCCGAAATTACTAAGCACCCATATATTAATTTAGCTCAAACCACTGTCCCCGAAGATATTGCTCAAATAGTCCCCTCACTTTATTGTCAAAAACAGTTAATGTTCCCTTTCCAAAAAGATCGTGAAGGCCTTCATTTGGCCGTCGCCGACCCCACCAACACTCAAGCCATTGATTTTATTGCCAAAAAAACCGGCCTGCCGATAAAAATTTATCTCACCACCAAACGGGATATTCAAAATTTTATTGAGTCTCAATCAGTTCGTAGTTCCAATTTTACCGCCGATGTTGCCCAAATTTTAAATCAAGCCCTCCAACATCAAGATGTCGAAACCCCCATTATTAAATTAGTTGATAAAATCATCGACTTTGCTAGTCAAAATCGGGCCTCTGACATTCATATCGAGCCCGGCGAAACGGAATCCCTCGTCCGTTTTCGCATCGATAGTGTTCTTCACGACATCACCCGTTTTCCTCGGGAAATTCACGACCAAATCGTTACCCGGATCAAGGTTATGGCTCATTTAAAAATCGACGAACATTACAGTGCCCAAGACGGCAAACTCCAATTCAATACCGATACTGAAAAAATGGATGTTCGTATTTCCATTACCCCCATTGTCCATGGCGAAAAGATTGTTATGCGTTTACTTTCTTCCAAATCCCGTCAATTTTCTTTGGCCAATCTGGGTCTGAATGAAGTCGACTTGGCTAAAATTGAATCTGCCTACAAAAAACCCTTTGGCATGATCCTTTCCACCGGGCCCACCGGCTCTGGTAAAACCACCACTCTATATTCTGTTTTGAAACTTCTCAACAACCGCGATGTCAACATTATGACCATTGAGGATCCGGTCGAATACGAAGTCGAAGGCATCAATCAAATTCAAGTTAACCCTTTGACAAATTTAACTTTTTCCGCCGGACTTCGTTCCATTGTTCGTCAAGACCCCAATGTTATTCTTGTCGGTGAAATCCGCGACATTGAAACAGCCGATATTGCCGCCAATGCTGCTATGACCGGGCATCTGGTTTTGTCAACTCTGCACACCAATGACGCCGCTACCACCGTTCCCCGTTTATATGATATGAACCTCGAGCCTTTTATTATTGCTTCCTCAGTCAATTGTATTATTGGTCAACGTTTAGTCCGCCAAATTTGTGCCAAATGTCGTAGCTCTTCCGAAATTTCTCTCACTGATTTGGATTCATTTAACCTCGATCCAGAGTTGATAAAAAAAATCTTTAAGGATAAAAAAACCACCCGGGTTTATAAGGGTTTAGGTTGTCCGGTTTGCCATCACACTGGTTATGTTGGTCGGATTGGTATTTTTGAAGTTATGCCCATCGAGGGTGAAATTAGGCAAGCCATCACCAAAAAATCTAACGCCGGCGAAATTCAACAATTGGCTGTTAAAGCGGGTATGACCACCATGCTTGAAGATGGTATCACCAAAGTTCTCGCCGGTATGACCACTATTGAAGAAATTTTAAGAGTCACCAAATCATGAACATCTCCCACCTTGAAAAAATTACTTTAACCAAACATTTGGCTGTCATGGTTAAATCCGGGATTACTCTCAACGAAGCCCTCTCCAATTTAGCCGACAGTTCCAAGTCCGCAAATACCAAACAAATTCTTAATTCCATTAGTCAACAAATAAGTAACGGTTCCAATCTTAATGTCGCCATGGAAAAATTCCCCAATATCTTTGATGAATTCTACCGGGGGATTATTAAAGTTGGTGAAGCCACTGGTCGACTCGACACCAGCCTGAGCTATTTGGCCGATCAACTTGGTCAGGAATATGCCATTGAGAAAAAAATTCAGGGCGCCCTAATGTATCCCATGCTAGTACTTGTAGCCACCCTCGGTTTGGGAGCGTTTGTTTCACTTTATATTTTACCCAAACTTGTTGATTTCTTTTCCGCCTTTCAAGACAAACTTCCCGCCTCCACTATGTTTCTTCTCAACACCGCTATGTTCATGAAAAATTATGGAGTTTTAGTTTTTTCTGCCATTGGCATTTTTATTTTTTTACTTTTAGTTTTAATCCGTCTACCTTTTTTTCAACCATCCTGGCATCGCTTTATCCTTCACCTCCCTCTTTTTGGGAATATTCTTAAGGAACGTGAAATTGCACGATTTTCCCGAAATTTAGGCACTTTAATCAAAAGTGGTTTGCCGGTTTTTGAGGCCTTAGAAATTACCGCCCGCTCTCAGTCAAATTTAGCCTATCGTGAGGCTGTGACTAACTTGTATAAAAATTTGGAAAAAGGCAACAACATCGCCAGTGTTTTGAAAAAAAACACCAGTGATTTTCTTTTTCCTCGTTTGATTTCTGATATGATCGCTGTCGGTGAAAAAACCGGCTCACTCGACGAATCTCTCGAATATGTTAGTCAGTTTTATCAAAACGATATCGAAGAAACTGCCCAAAATTTAGCCAACATTCTTGAGCCAGCGGTTTTAGTGGGTATTGGCTTAGTCGTTGGTTTTATGGCTTTAGCTATCATTAGCCCCATCTATCAATTAACTGGTGCCATCGGTTAATGTATGACCAAAGGGTTTACTCTCATTGAAGTTATTTTAGTCGTCGGACTTGTTTTGTTGGTCTCCAGTGCTGCTTTTCCGATTGGTGCCAACTGGTATGGCCTCAATAATTTTGACAGTACATTTAATATTGTTCTCAGTAGTCTCCGTAAAGCCCAAGCTTTTGCCATTGACGACAAATCCAATACCACCTGGGGCGTCTGTCTAACCGGCTCGACCATTCGTTTATTTTCTGGATCATGTTCTACACCCACCGTCGCTAATGATTATCTCTTACCCACCAACATCGGTGTCTCCGGGTTATCAACTGTCACCTTCAGTAACCTTCGAGGCGAACTCACTTCTGCCCAAACCATCACCCTTTCTGGTAGTGGCAAATCGAAGACTATTTCCATCAATTTGTTGGGAGGCATTGATATCAACTGATGAAAGGTTTTGGTTTAATGGAAACTATTGTCGCTCTAGGTTTATTTAGCGTAATTGCCTCGGTCGGAGTTTTGGGATTTATCCCCGCTCTTCAACTTGGTCGTACTGGTCGGGAACAAACTCAAGCTGCAACTTTAGCTCAAGAAGGTCTTGAAGCCGTCCGCTCAATCCGCGATCGCAGCTTTGCTAATTTATCTTCAGGCTCTTTTGGAATTGGAATTAGTAGTAATCTTTGGACCTTTTCTGGTACCAGTGACGTTAGTGATAAATACACCCGTCAAATAATTATCTCTCCTGCCAACCGCGATGCCGGCGGTAGCTTAGTCGTTTCTGGTGGTTCCACCGACCCCGACTCTTTTGCCGTCACTTCAAAAGTATTTTGGAACAATACTATTGGTGACACTCGAACAATAACTTTTAATTCATATTTTGATAATTGGCGCAAATCAATTTTGGGAGTAAATTATGACGGATTAATTGTTTATGATCGTGGTACCACCACCACCCCTTTTTGGCGAACTTATACCACCTCGACAAATGTCTTTGGCTTAGCCACCACCATGCCGGCCATTACCGGCCGTATCAGCAATTATATAATTCGTACCTCGCCCCAAAAAACTGAGGCCATTATGGGTGTGGGTACTAGTGCCGGGGTTCTCTATGTTTATTGTTTTGACGGTACCAACTGGTCTCAGGATTGGTCAGCCACCGTTGGTGGTACCGGTGCCACTCGCCGTTTTGATATTGCTTACGAAAATACAAGTGGTAATGTGGTGGTTCTCTACTCCACCAATGTTGCCGCCACCAACGAGTTAAATTTTCGTACGAAACCTGGGTCAAAAGGTTGCGGAAGTGGAAATTGGGGCAGTCCCACTGCCTTCGATCCCACCAAGACTTCTGGATTGATTTCTTGGGTAAAAATGAATTCTAATCCGATTTCTGGTAGTAATTTGATCGCTGCTTTGTGGATTGATTGGAACAAACAGCTTTCCGGCGCCATTTGGAATGGTACGACTTTCCAAAACGAAATGACCTCTGTTGGCGACACCAAGGTTGAGTCAATTAATACGGGGACTTCTTTTCCCGATGTTGAACCTATGGACTTGGCTTATGAATCAGTTACTGGAGATTTAATGACAATCTGGGGGACCTACACTGTCACCAGTTCTGTTAACGGTGTACGTTATCGCCTATGCAGTGGCAATAGTACATCATGCACTTGGGGTTCAGTTACGACTCCACCAACATTTACAGCTGACGCCACTAACGTCGATCTTTCTGCTAATCCCAACACCGACGAAATGGTATTTGGCAGCATTGGCAATCAAGCATCAATTTTACAAATCGGTTATTGGAGTGGAATCGGCTGGACTGACACTGCAAGCGTTGATACCTCCACCCAAGCTCCTTTGGCCGGAACTAAATTAGTTGCCACCGGCTGGCTCAATTCTGGCGCCACTGCCCGTAGTGTAGTGGTTTACAATGATAGTGGTGCTACCAATATTGGTTGGTATGTCGGTAACAAAGGGGTTTACACCGTTCAAGCGGATGTTGGTGTTACTCCAGTTTTTACTAGCCCTCAAAAATGGTACGAAGTTTATAACAATCCCAAGAGCAAAGACCAGCTTGTGTTTGTTGTTTCGGATAATAGTTCAAATTTATATTCCAAACGTCTGGTCATGACTTCAACACCGACATTTACTTGGACCAACGCCGACGGGGGAGTAGCTATCGGTTCTAGTTTAAGCCAGAATATTGTTAAACCATTTGGTTATGCCTGGTGGCAAAAATAATATGAAATCTCAATCAGGCACTACTCTCATCGAAATGATTTTATATATCGGAATTATTGCCCTCATGGCGACGGCTATGGTTCAACTCTATGTTGAAATTATTCGCCTCCGTGCTCGGGCTACCGATATTCAAGAAGTTAATGAATCTGTTCGTTTGGCTGCTTCCAAAATCGGTTTCGAGATTCGCCGCGCCGACGCTATTAATGGTGTTGGCTCTAGCCTTGGTTTAATGTCAATTGAAGTAGGTCGCAATCCCACTATTTTTGACCTAAATAATGGCCGAATTAGAATGACCGTTGGTACCAGTGTTGCCTATATTACAAGTAATTTGGTCAATATTTCCGGCTTTACCTTACAGAACTTATCGTCAGGGGATTCTTTGACACAGGATGTCCGTTTTACCATTATTGGTGTATACAACAATAATTCTGCCACAGTTACCAATTCAGCCGAAATTCGATCAAAATGAAAGGTTTTGCCGCTCTTATTAGTGTCATAATCATCGGCGCTGTCATGATGGTCGCGGGGATGATGGTCACTTTAACCTCAATTAACGAAGGTCAAATGTCGCTGTCAACTTCCCGCAATAATGGCAATCTTTCCATTCTCGATTCGTGTTCTGAAGACTCTCTTTTATTTATCAATGAAAACAACACTTTACCCGCAATCATCGCCACTCCCAATGGTAATTGCACGACCACAGTCAACTCCCATGTCGGCACCAGTTGGGACTTTACCGTCACTTCTCCCGCCGGTGACTATCAACGGGCATCCCGGCTTATCATTAATCGCGGCTCCAATCTCAATATCGCCAGCTGGCAAGATCAATGAATATGTAGTAATCTTAAGCAAACATGTCCACCGACTTAGTCTTTTTCTTACATCGTCTCGGATTCAAAATTTATAAAGTTTCTCCCAGTTTCGTGTCGACTGAATTAATCGATGTTCCCACTCTCGACCCCACCGAACTCAAATCCAAGCTCGAATCCTTTTCCGGTCAAACTTTCCGTCTCCTTATTTCCGACACTATCTCCTATCTCTTTCATACTCAAATCCCCACCACCAACGTTCCTATTTCCCGAGAACTAGTTTCTACCAAAATCAAAAATGACATTCCTCAAAACATCGAATCTACTAATTGGGATTATAAAATTATTAATACTCTCAATGGTCAGGCCGACATTCTCGTTTTTGCCCTAGTTTCCGACTTTCAAGACATCGTTAATGAAATCACTTCTTCGCTTAAAATTAACTTTGAAGTTACCGAGCCAGAATCCGTCGCCTCGACTCGCGATCCCAATCCTATCGTCGGTATTATGAAAAAGGAAGACCTTACTGGTCAAGATAATCAATCTTTAAATTTGGCTTTCAAATCCGACCCATCACCCTCACATTTTAATGTATTTCCTATCTTAACGGTTATTTTCATCATTGTCCTTTTCATTGGTGGTGGTTTTTACTTTCTCAAATGGTATCGCCAAAATCGTTCTCCAAAATCAGCGCCCGTCTCAATTGTCTTACCCACTTCAATTCCTAGCCCTACCCTCGTTTCACTCACCCCCACGACCTTAGTCCCCAAACCACTCGCTGATTTAACTTTCATGATTCAAAACGGTTCCGGCAAAACCGGCTATGCTTCCCAAATTGCCACTCAGTTTACTGCTGCTGGTTTTAAAAATATTTCAACCGGCAACGCTGCCACCTCCAAACAAAATACTTCTCAACTGATTTTTAAAAATGACACTCTCAAAACTACTTACGAATCAATGTTTATTGCCGTCTTTTCTGTCCCTTCTGCAAACATCTCTGTTGACAAAACAATCGATTATGATGCATTATTAATACTAGGAACGCATTAATTATTTAAAAAAATATGTTACACCAAAAAAAAGGTTTTACCCTTATCGAGTTATTAGTTGTCATTGGTATTATTTCTGCCTTAACCGCCGTCGTCTTTGTCGCTTTAAATCCATCTAAACGTTTTCAGGATGCCCGCAATGCTCGCCGCACTACTGACGCCGATACTATTCTTTCTGCAGTTCACCAATACATTGTTGACAATGGTGGGGTATTACCCGGTGGTATTGTTTCCGGTACAGTTTATCAAATTGGAAGCTGCGCCTCGAGTGGAGCCACCCTTTGTGTCGGTGCCACGGCATCTTGTCTTGACCTTGGTTCAACTTTAGGAAGCAACAAGTATTTGAAAATTAATCCTGTTGACCCCAGTTTGAGTTCTGGATCAACCGCCACTGGCTATTCGATTACTAAGGACACTAACAATCTCTTTACTATCAATGCTTGTCTTAGCGAAGGTACTACCATTGCTATTTCCCGCTAAAAAAATTAATGCCTCATGCTGTCTGGAACGATATCTATAGTGTAAATATAAAAGAAATTGACGATCAACACAAAGCTCTGGTTGACTTTATCAACCAGGGCTATGATCATATAGCCAATACGGCTACTGATATTAAACTTTATACTGATTTTTTTGAAAAATTAGTGGCTCATGCTGAACTCCACTTTGGTACAGAAGAAAAATATTTTAAAGAGTTTAATTTTGTCCTCGCTCCCGAACATATTCTTCGCCACAACGACATCAAAGCCACCATTGCTCGATTTCAAGCAGATTATCAGCAAACCCACAGTCTTGACGTCATCTTTGATACTCTCCACCTGATCGATGATTGGCTATTTGAACATATCATGGACTACGACAAAAAATATGTTAACTGCTTTGTCGAGCACGGTCTAAAGTAATGCTTCCAGTTCCT
This sequence comes from Candidatus Shapirobacteria bacterium, assembly GCA_903825325.1. GTDB lineage: Bacteria > Patescibacteriota > Microgenomatia > UBA12405 > UBA12405 > UBA2283. The sequence goes on from CAIKAI010000034.1 coordinate 13,994, forward strand.
TTTTAAATTGATCTTTTGATCGATAGCCTACAAAATCCTTTATTATTTTACCGTCTCTAAACAGTTTCATATTAGGAATACTAGAGATTTGATAGTCCATGGCCAACACTTGGTTGTCTGTCTGGTCTGTATCTACTTTAGCAATCTTCATTTTTTCACCTAATTCCTCCGCTAATTCTTCTAACACTGGTGCCATCATCTGGCATGGACCACACCATGGTGCCCAAAAATCAACTAACACCGGCATTTTTGAATCTAAAACTTCACTCTCAAAATTTATTTTTCCGTTTACATTAATTGGACTTGACATATTTTTTAAACTTAATTAATAATTTTTTATCAGTACAAAATTGGGATTCAATTATTTCATCCATCACTCCTCCAATCGCTGACTTGATCGCTTTCAACTGGGTCAATACTTTTTCACAATCACACTTTTCTTCCATCATTTTTTTTACTCCTTCCATTTGCCCAGAAATGTTATTCATTCTCTGAATCGTCGACTTCATTATTCTAGAATACACTACACCCCCTAGGGGTGTCAAGGATGATAAACTAAATTCATGAAAATAACTCCCATCGGTGCGACTCAAGGCATCGTTACTGGCTCATCTTATTTAGTTACTTCCGATAGTGGTGAATCAATCCTCATTGATTTGGGCATGTATCAGGGTTCCCCCGAATTAGAAAAACTCAATCAATTACCCATCGATTGTAATTGCTCCCAATTAATTGGAGCAATTTTAACTCATGCCCATTTGGATCATTGTGGTCGACTTCCAGTTTTACTCCACCAAGGTTTTACCCAAAAAATTTATATGACTGCTCCTACCAAAGATTTGGCTGAGCTAGTTCTACTTGATAGTGCTCACATTGCTTCCGAAGATAAATTTCATGCACCACTTTATAATCAAGATGACGTCAATAAGTTATTTTCCCACGTTCAAACTGTCGATTATGAAACCGACCTAATTATTGGCGATTTTACTATTCGTTTTAATGATGCCGGCCATATTCTTGGTTCCGCTTCAATTGAAGTTCTCGACAATAGTGCTGCAAGTGGCTTTAAAAAAGCCGTCTTTAGCGGTGACCTAGGTAATAGCCCAGAAGACATCGTTCGTCCCACTGATGTCATCACCTCAGCTGATGTGGTGGTTATGGAGTCGACATATGGCGATCGATTGCACCCCCAAGAAAAACCAATCAATATGATTCAATCAGAAATTAATGCTATTGAAACTGAGGGCGGTACCCTATTAATTCCCGCTTTTTCTCTAGAACGCTCCCAAGAAATTCTCCACCATATTGGTCATCTCAAACGCTCTTCTTTAATTAAAGCCGAAACTCCGGTATATCTTGATGGCCCAATGGCTGAAAAAGCCACCGCAATTTACGAAAAATATCCTCAATATTACAATCAAGAATTCGAACATGATTTTGAAACAATTGGCAATCCTATGCAATTTGAAGGTCTGGTTATGATTCAATCAGGTCGCGAAAGTCAACATTTATCCAAAGATCCTCAAGCCAAAGTTATCGTGGCTGGTAGTGGGATGATGTCTGGTGGACGAATTATGAATCATGCTGTCAATTATTTACCACTGGCCTCAACTCGGGTACTTATCGTTGGCTACCAAGCTGAAGGTACTGTTGGTCGTCAACTCTTAGATGGTGCTAAATACGTTGACATTTACGACAAAAGTATCGAAGTTAATGCCCATATTAGTGAAACCCAAGCCATGAGCTCTCATGCCGACCAAGCTCAACTTTTAAAATGGCTTTCATCGATTCAAGGTGTCAAGCAGGTTATCTTGGCTCACGGTGAAGACGGTCCCCGTCAGGCGCTTGCTGCCAAAATTACTGAGCAACTCGGCATTACTGATATTTTGTTGCCGTAAGCACCTCTCGACTTTTTTCAGTTCCAATCTTCTTAAAAGTTTTGTATAAAATCAGCCATGTGTCAAAACTGACCTCAGTCGGTTTTTTACCGGCTAGTTTATACATCTTTTCCAAATTTTTTCTCTGAGCAAAACTAAAAGCTTTCATAAAATAATTAAATCCATAAATTACAAATCTTCTAAATTCGGGGATATCTTCCTCTAAAATAAATGGTTTTTCTCTTTTAGTAAATTTGGCAAACACAATTTTAATTTGTGGTTTTAAAGTAAAATTTGTTCGATCGATCTCACCCAGAATTTCTACTTCATAAAATGGTTTTGTTAAAATTGATGATTGAGTTTCCTTAGGAATTCCCGCAAACTTTTCTGCCGCTTCTTTTTGTAAAATTAAATACATTTCCTCCGGCCGATTTTTTGTCTTCAAAAATTTATTAATTATTTCTGACGTAATCGAAAAGGGGATATTCGATAATACTTTATATTTTTCTTCCGGTAAATTAAATTCTAAGAAGTCAATATTAATCAATTTGACGTTAGAAATTAGCGCCCCAACGGAAGTCCCCTTGGGGGAAAATTTATCATTTAGCTGGTCGAACAGAGTTTTGTCCTTTTCGATTGCCCAAACTTCTTTGGCTTTCTTGGCTATTTCTTGAGTGATTATTCCCTTACCCGATCCAATCTCTAAAACCAAATCTTGATCGGTAATATCTGCCGCCACCACCAACTCCCGCACTAACCCCGGGTATTTAATAAAATTTTGTCCAAGCGAACTCTTGTCATGAAATGTCATAGACAATTATATCTAAATTAATTTAAAACCCCTCTTTTTTAAAGAGAGGTAGGGGAGATTCAAATTGTTTATTCCTCTGGAGGCAAGAATTCTTCACCGTTGTCCGACACTGTTTGCCCAGGCTTAAGCCACAGAACATACTCACAACCAGTGGCTTTTTTGGCAGCGCTATCCCAGCCAGCCGTCGAGCATTTTTTCATTTTCTTTCCGGCCGCAGTTGTGTACAAAACTAAAGGCTCTCCACACTTTGGGCATTTTTCATCCAATTTTTCAGTCGTTCCATTAATCCATTCCACATAATCGCATCCCACCGCCACTTTCTTGTCTTTATCCCATGATCCAGCACTACATTTTTTCATTTTTTTACCAAAACGAGTCACTTGGAGCACTAAAGCTGCGCCACACTTGGGGCATTTTTCATCCAACGTTTGTGGCTCGACTTCCAACCATTTAACGTATTCACAGCCTTCATTTTTATGAGTCTGTGGATTCCACGAACCTTTACTACAACGTTGTAGTTTTCGGCCGGTTGCTGTTTCGGTGACTTCACTCAATGGTGCGCCGCATTTCGGGCAGATATCATTTTGTTCTGCCATATTATCTGTAAATTATTTTAGCAGTGCTTTTAAGCGTGGCTAACCAAGTGGTAATCGCTTGGCTATTAGCTTGGCTGGTCAATTGATCTTTGGCTAATTGTTGCAGCTGATCTTTAGTGTCGGTCTTAGGTAATTGTGCTTTATTGTCGGCTAAGAACTTATCAATTTCAGCTTGAGTAATCTCCACTTTTGGTGCCGCTAATGTTGTCACCATTTTTTGCAATCGGACCTGATTCTCAAGATCAGCTTTGGTCATACCTTGTGCTTTTAAAGCACTGTCCAAAGTCATTCCCTGAGCCTTTAATTTAACCTCAATTTTAGCTATTTCATCATCAACTGTTTTTTGATCGACAGTCACCCCTTTTTTCGCTGCTTCTGATTTAATTAATGCTTCTTGTACCATCTGGTCTAGCACTTGTTTACCACCCTGTGCCTCCAGAGCCTTGTAGTATTCAATTCGGGAAATGTTGACTCCGTTGGCTGTCGCTACATTCCAATATTTAGCATAACCGTAAGCACCCGCTCCAACTAAAATTGCTAACACCACTAAACCTACCATCATGGCTTTTGACATTTGGATTTTTACATTGTTCATTTTTTGAAATTACTTTTTAACTTTAAGTAAAAGTATATCATTACCTTCTCACCAACAACACCCCAAATGGTAAACCTCGTCCCGGACCGTCAATATATTTCCCATTTACCCACATTGCCATCGACCCACCGCTATCTAAATTAATCGCATTTCTAATTCCCATTTTAGCAATTACTTTGGCTACTTCCGCCACAGTCGCATTGTGCACCACTCCTATATATACTAACGAATCTGTCCCCGCCACAAATGCCCGGTTGCCCTTATTGGTTTCTTTGGGATCACTATTGCCATTAAAAGTCACGGAATTGTTGTACACCATCAACGGTCGACCCATAATTACACTATCCACTCCCGTATCTCTGCCCCAGCCACTCCCTTGGTCAATGAATCGAGATGTTGTCGAAAAGATTGCCACTGGATTGGTCGAATAGACATTATTATCCGAATTAAAGTAAGTTTTATTTTTATTCATTAATAAAGTATCAAAGGAATTTTTCTTGCCGGCACAACTCGGGTAAGTATCCGGGCAAAAATATGGCCCATTGATTCCAGCGTAAGCCCCGTTTCTTTTGGCATAAAAATCCAAACTGTTCACCGGGCAGTTATCGCCACAATCTTTATCCGAAGCAGTATCCACAATTAACTTTGAGTTTTTCAAATCTGCCGAGACAATATCCACCACAAAATCAGCCCCATCAACATTAACCACTTGTTTAGCAAACCCGGCTGATGGGGGAGTGTTTGATGCTGGTAAGTTTGCCGGGACGGGCACCACCGCCAAATCAGTTTTAACTTTTTCAATTGCAGTTTTTAATTTGGCTAATTTATCTCCGGCTGATTGGTAATCATTTTTTGCTAAATCTGCCAAAATCGCCGCCCATTGTTTTTCCAAATCATCCCTCGTTTGAATTTCCAACATGTTCTCATAGGCCCCCACGCTGTCTTTAAAAGTTTTGTCGACCAATCCAACCTGAGTTTGTAGGTCTTTATTTATTTTAATCTGATCAGCATTTTTTAAATCATCAAAACTTCTCGACATTTCCTCCAAACGCTTTTGAGTTGTTTGCAATTGTTCCACCACCTTGTCTTTTTGTACCTGTAAATCAGCAATGTATTTATATCCGATTATTACCACCACCGTCGTTAGTCCGATTAGAGTTAATCCGATGATCTTTATTAATGCCAACTTCATACATCAGTCTAGCAAAATAAAAGATGCCATATCCAATTACCCACCCGCCCACTACGTCCCACCAATAGTGAACACCTAAAAATATTCGACTCAGTCCAATCATTATAATTACCAGCCAAATCAAATATTTATTCTTAATTCTCAAAAAATATAAAAACAGTAAATAAAATACTATCGAATTTAACGCATGCCCTGAGGGAAAACTGTACGACGTTTCTAAGTTATTTACTGGTCTGACTTCTTTAATTAGATTCTTTAGTCCTTCACTAATTAGTGGTGACACTGCCATTGTTAAGGCAAAAACAATTGCCTTTCTTTTTTCATTTTTACAAAACAACCAAAGTACACTCACCACCGTCACCGGAAACAGCCACCAAAATGATCCAAAAAAGCTAATTATTAACAATAACGTACTCCTTATCGGCCACTGTTCCCTTAAAATTCATTTTACCATTGGCAAAAGTCACACTCTCGGCATGAAATGCTGAACTATGTTTTTGGATAATATCTTCTAATACTGTTTTAGCCTCTGAATTTACCTGGCTGACAATATTTGCCGGAATGTTTACCTTGCCGATTTCAATCGTTTGTGCATCCACCGTCACCTTATCATTGATCACTTCTCCCTTACCTTTGACATAAAACGGCACTTCAACCGGGGGAATATTATATTTTGCCATGGCATTTTTTACCTGTTCTTCAGAGTAACCCAATGCCAGGGCATAAGGGAGTCCTTTAGCAATTACCAAGGTTGCCGAGCCTTCAATTGTCCCATCATCACCAATTTTAATTTGGACATTTTTCAGGGGGTAATTTTTCCACGGTCGATTGCCAGTATGGGCCGATAATTCCTGACTATCCATTGAAAATTCAGCTGATTTTTTACCCTCTAGTGTAAAATCGCTTTTGCTATCTTCAGGCTTGATCGCCACAATTTCTGTCCCCACTTTTTTTCTGGCTGCTTCTGAATCAGCCGTAGTGTATTTTATTCCCAAATTCCGCGGTCCTTGGCCAATACCTATAAAGTAGGCTCCGGCTCCGATAACCAATAATATTGCCACGCTAAAACCGACAATAAATTTGATCATAAGTATATTTTATCACTCCAAATTTGGTAAAATCAGCTCATGATTCAAGATTCATATTCTTCAGTTTTCCAAAATACCAATAAGATTTTATGTGTCTTTGCCCATCCCGACGATCTGGAAATTATGTGTGGTGGTTTGGTGGCTAGGCTTATTGCCGATGGCAAAGATGTTAGATCCGTCAAAGTTACCAGTGGGGACATGGGTTCCCGCCAGGAAAAAATTACTGAAGTTGAATTAAAAAACGCTCGGGAAATCGAAGACTCAAATGCCATGGCGGTTCTCGGCCTAAAACCCGAAAACAACATTTATCTCCAAGTACTCGATGGTCGTGTCGAAAATTCAGTCGAAAACATAGGTAAAATCGCCCAACAGATTCGTTTATTTCAGCTGGATTTAATTATCACTCACAACCCTGAAGTATCTATCGTTCGTTTTGATAAAGAAAATAGCTGGTTCAATCATCGCGACCACCGTGCCACCGGTCAACTTGCCTTTGACGCCGCCTATCCTTATTCACGCGACTTACTCTTTTTCCCTGAACATTTTCAGGATCCCAAAGCCAAATCCTGGGCTTGCGACACCTTTTTAGTTGTCGATTCTTATGGCCATGAAGATAGTGTCTTCTTCGACGTCACCGATTTTGTTGACAAACGAGTCGAAGCTCAAGCCAAGCATCAAACTCAATACAATCTCGAGTCGGCTCAGGAGATGGCCGACTTTTTTACCAAACAATGGGACAAAGATCGTCAGTTCGAAACTTTTCGCTTGGTCAAAGCCGACTAAGAGTTATAACATGCTCAACTTATGAGCGAAGTAGCCAAACAGCCACAACTGAATTCAATACCAAAAGATTACGCCCCAGTTTACCTTTGGGGTGGCCTGCCACTGGCAATTGAAGAAATTGTTGTTATTCAAAAAATAGACAACCCGACCGAGAGATTTGCTTTAGATTTGGTCACTGGCAAAAGATACACATTTTCTGATCAATAACTATCCCCAATAAGCAATCATCATCGCTCCCGAAGCCATCAGGGCGATGCCCACCATTCCCCATTTACTTGTATTTTCACCCAAGAAAGTTATTGCCAAAAGTAAGGTAAAAATCATGCTCATTTTATCAATGGCTGCCACTGGTGCCGCCTTACCAATTTGCAACGCTTTAAAATAACACAGCCAAGATAACCCTGTCGTTACTCCCGATAAAATCAAAAATATCCACGATACTTTGGGAATACTCGCCAAATTTTTCAAATGTCCTTGACCAATTACAATTCCCCACGCCAACAACAAAATCACCACCGTTCTAATCGCTGTGGCTACGTTGCTGTCAATTCCTTTAATGCCAATCTTCGCCAATATTGTCGTCGCCGCCGCGAATATGGCTGATAAAACTGCCAATGTTACCCAAGTCATACTAACAGTATAATTCACCTGTGAAATATTTTCCTGAACGAAATATTTTTTTATATTACCTTTCCTCGGCTTTTGACGGTTTGCGCTTTTTAGTTCCCGTTTGGTTAATTTGGTACACCCGGTTTATTTCCATGTCGACTGTGGGCATTATCGAGTGTATTGGCATCTTAATTGGTATGATTCTCGAAGTTCCCACCGGTGCCTTTGCCGATATTTTTGGTCGTCGTACTTCGATTATTATTGGAAAAATTGGTATTTCCATTGGAGCATTTGCCGTCGCCTTTGCCACCAGTAGTCCTGGCTTAATCCTGGGTATTCTTTTTTGGAATATTTTTGCCACTTTCGTTAACGGTGCCGACACCGCTCTAATTTACGACCATCTTAAATCGACCAATGAAGAGTCAAAATTTGCCAAAGTCTCCGCCAACGCCGCTACTTATATGCGCCTGGGGATAATTATTGGATCATTTACCGGCGGATTAGTTTTCCGTCTTTGGGCTCCTTTACCCTACTTTATTTTTGGCATATTCAACGCTGTTGAGGCTTTACTTTGGTTTTTCGTCACCGAACCAAAAATCGATAGTCAAAAGTTCAATTTCTCCAATTATCAAAAGACCATTTCCGATGGTTTTCGTGGCATCACTCATTCGGCTCACCTCCGTTTGATTTCCTTAATCTCCGTGACGGTTATTTCCTTTGCCTTTCTTTTTCGAGAGTATATTAATTATTCCTATGCTATCGACCTAAAATTAAATGCCGACGCCCAAAGCTTATTATTCGGAGTTAGCGGGATTCTCAAAACTATCGCCGTCATTTCTATTGGTTTCCTAATATCCAAAATTTCCAAAGGTAAAGTAATTTTTGCTTTCCTTTTCCTCTATTCATTAATCTTATTACCATCAAATTGGTCAGGTCTTTGGGGAGGAATCATCGTCATCTTACTGAGTGAATTTATTTCCGCCACCGCTCCGATAATTTCTGCCACCTACATGAATCAAGAACTTTCCTCCGATGTCCGCGCCACTGCCATGTCGTTTATCAATATGTTCTCTTCACTTGTCTACGCCATCGGCCTAGTTGTGGGCATGTTCTTTATTGATCGTTTCAAAAGCCCAATTGTCTTCACTTCTTTTGGAATTATTCTGTTAGTTTTATCAACGATTTTCTTATATCAATATCAAAAAGAAAAAGTATTAAAATAAACCTATGCTTCTTGCCTTCTTATTCACCTTTCTTTTCTCATTTTTAATCGTCTTTTCTTGGCTCAAAATCAAAAATGGTGCCCAAGTCGCCGAATTTATTTACAGCTACGGTTTTTTAATTGGTGCTTTCGTTTGGGAAGATTTATTAATTTTTTCCGCCTTTGGTCTCGCCGCCTCCATTGCCACAATATTTTTAAATCAGTGGAAATTTGGATTATTATTTTATTTAGTTTTTTGGGTGGTCCGCTCGGCGGGGGAGACGCTTTACTTTTTTCTCCAGCAATTTTTAGTTCCCAAACATCATCCTCATTACCTCAACGACCATTTCGGGCTATTACGCCGAATGTTTGGCAAAATTTCTTATCAGCAATGTTTAATCTTAATGCAGGTCTTTTTCCAAATCATCATGATGACCTCCGTTGTTTGCCTAATTACATTACTCTTCTCTTGGAATAAAATACCCCAATGAAAACAATTGTCATCGGATCATCACTTTCCGGCAAAACCACCTTAGTTCGCCACCTCCGTTCTCAAAAAATCGACTGCTCCGAAGTTGATGAAGAACTTACTAAAATTAACGGGGGCACCTTTCCCTCCGATGTTGACGAAAAGCACAACGTTTTGATCCCCAAAATTATTGCCGATATCTTAGCCAAAAAAGACATATTATTTTTTACAAACACTGACTACTTCACCTTAGAAGATTTACGAAAAGCGAAATCTCTTGGTTTTAAAATTGTCCAACTCGATATTTCTCTACCCGAGTTAATTAAGCGTAATAAATATAGAATGGAAAACGAGGGCTACGATGATATGACCCAGTGGCTCGAGGGCATGACTGATTATCAAGATGCCCTAAAACAATCCGGTCTCGTCGATCAATCCCTCGACGCCACCCTCCCTACCGACCAAATTGCTAAACAATTGCTATGAAAAAATTTATTTATTTCGACATCGGTAATATATTTCACACTGTCGATAAAGTTTTCACTACCGCACCAAAAGATTTTGATATATCTAATGAAGACATGCTAATAATCTATGACGAGTTTTCAAACGATCTAACTATTGGCAAAATAAGTGTTCATGATTTTTGGAACATTTGTTGTCAGCGCCTAAATATCTCTGGTGGGGAAAATTACGACATCGCCAAATCGTGGGCCAACGACTACGTCATTATTCCCGAAACTCACCAGCTGGCAGGGGACTTATCGGCCAAATACGAAATTGGGATTCTCTCAAATCACTTCAATGGAATGTTTCCTGAAACCATCAAACAAGGAAAAATTCCTGATCTAAACTATAAAACTTTTATTATTTCGGCTGAGACTGGCTTTCGCAAACCCCAATCAGAAATTTATGATTTGGCTGAAAACAAATCAGGATTCACTGGCGATGACATTTTCTTTATTGATGATCAGCAGAAAAACATCGATGAAGCTATCCGCCACGGATGGCAAACATTTTTATTTGACTATAAACATCCACAAGAATCGGTTGACAAACTCCGCGCAATCTTACTTTGACACTTTAGATTGGACTTTAATATATTCTATCTTTGCCCCTAGAGAGTCCAATCTTTCCGCTAATTTTTCGTAACCTCTTTCAATAAATTCTACCCCTTCGATTTCTGATGTCCCCTCAGCAGTTAATGCAGCCAAAGTCGTTGTTGCCCCCGCCCGTAAATCAGCAATGGTTGAATTTGTCGGTAATAATTTTGATGGTCCGTAAATTTTCACCCCGTGAAAATATTCTGGTTTGTCACTTTCCGGATTAAATTGGTAATAAGTTGTCGGGTCAGCCACCTCGGGTTGAAAAAATTTAGTTTTCGCTCCCATTTGGTTCAACAATTTTATATGCTGAAACCGACTGGGGAACACTCTTTCAATCACGCTGCTTACTCCCACTGATTGGGTTAAAACTAAGGAAAACACTGCCTGCCAATCGGTCATAAATCCTGGTTCCGGGCCGGTGACCACATCAATCGCTTTTAGCGGCTCCACCCACGACACCAACACTTCGTCTTTACCCCAATTTGTTTTTGCCCCCATCGCCTCAATTGTTTTCAAAAATGTGCCAATTATTTTTGGCTTAATCCGCATAATACTAATCGACCCCTTAGTGCTTAAAGCGGCACAAGCAAAAGTAACCGCTTCATTTCGATCAGAAATAATTTGATGTGAAGCCCCGTGCAAACTTTTTACTCCTGAGATATAAATTATCGACTGGTCGTTATCATCTCTTTTAATTTTCCCCCCCATCAAATTAAGTAGCTCTATTAAATCATCAATCTCTGGTTCACAAGCCGCGTTGCGAATTACTGTCTCGCCGCTGGCCATTACTGCCGTCATTAAAACAACTTCCGTGGCTGTGTGTGACGGTTTTGGGAATGTATAATCAGTTCCCACCAAACCGCTTGTCTTTAATATAAACGACTCTTCATTCTCACTAATTTCCACATTCATTTGCTTCAAGCAAGCAAACAACCTATCCAACGGCCTTTCTCCCAATTTATCTCCACCCGGGGAGGGAAAAGTGATTTCGCCAGCTCTAGCCAACAGAGGTCCCGTAAAAATAAATGAGGTTCGTGATTTTTCTCCTGTCCCGCTGGGAATCACCGAACTGGAAATTGTTTTTGTCTGCACCATTAACCCATGCTCACCCATCTCTTTTATTTCTGCTCCTAAAAATGTGGCAATACTTTCCGTAATTCTCACATCCGAAATTTGGGGCACATTTATTAATTCCACCGGTTCCGCCGTCAGCATCGAGGCAATTATTTGTTTGTAGCTGGCATTCTTCGCCCCCCTGATCGACACTTCACCATTTAATGAGATTCCACCCTTAACAATATATTTTGACATACATATACTCTACTACAAAAGACCACAAACTAAAACGCCCCGAGTATTTCGGGACGCTCATAGAGGTTGCCGACCCCGCAGCGGCGGGGCCAACAACTAACGAATATAATTCAACATTTTCGCTAAACCTACTTTCTTACCACCCTGCCCGTGGAGTTTTTAAGGTTACGAAGTTTGTTGATACATGTTCCTCCTGTAACTACCACTTTATAATTCCCACCTGAAGAAAAACTTAAAACTTTCTCCCTAAATTTTTATACCTAAATTCATAAAAATAACGTATAATAAGGCATATGGCATTTGTAATCGACCTCTCAAAGAAAAATGAAACTGGTGGCAGAATTGTCTTACCTGAAAAACCAAGGGAACCATTCATTGTTCGTGTCACTGAAGGCTCAAAGAATTCTCCACAACAGCCCCCAGTCACCGTAAATAATCCACCCGATATAAAGCACGATTAAAGGGAACACCACCCATTTTTCAAACCAGTGTCCCGTTTTTATTCGCCACGATTTAAATGGGGGAAACCCCAATTTCCACGGAATCGGCCAGAGCAGGGGAACCCCTTCCTCCGTAATTCCGTCAATTAATATATGGGAGACATAGCCAATCATTAGACTAAAAATCACCACATTAACGTTAATAAAGTTGTTGTTAAATAAATTCGGAATTACCCAATAAATTATTTTATAAGCAATATATGTTCCTAATATCGAGTGGGACACCGATCGATGCGAAATAAATATTTTTCGCAGCCAATTTCCCGTCCAATTTCCTCCGGGCACCAACGACCATAATTTATTTGAAGCCTGATCAATATCCGGCAAAATTGACCCGATGGCATTAGCGATCAATCCGGCCAACACTGTCGCCACCCCCAAACTATTTTGTGGATAATTTATTAACACCGTTAGTAACTCTGCCAGCCCAAAAACATTGTGAGTTTTGTAAGTCACCCCAAAAGTATATACTGAAGTGTGATGATATTTTTGCTATCACTAATGCTGTTTATTTTTGCTTCTCAACCAGTCAAAGCTGCTCCATTTAGCAGCACCTTTATCACGTTTTCCTGGAGTCAAAATACTAAATTCACTCTAACCGATTGGCAACGTGAATTTGCCGACATGAACAAAATTGGCATCAAGACCTTAATCGTCTCCGCTATCGCTACCAAAGGCACCATGGCAGGGGTCGACGACAACATGTTAGTTTATTATGACACTGATCTATATTCTTCCAATCGTGCTCCACTACTCCACCTTAAAACTATTATGGACTTGGCTGATCAATATAAAATGAATGTTTATCTTACTCCGTTTGTACTTGGCAATGAGTATACCAGTGACGCCAAGAAAAAGGAATTTCTCGACGTTTCTCAAAAAATGGCCACTGAGATATTAGCCAAATATGGTCAAAGACCATCATTCTTAGGTTGGTATTTACCTGCCGAACAACTTCTCAATTATCCCGTGCCCGATACCTATGTTATTGATTTAGCAAAATACTATAAATCAATTACTCCTACCAAGAAAATCATTGTTGCTCCCTATTATATTGCTCCGTGCACTCCCGGAAGATTTCGCTGTGATGGTCAATGGTGGCCCAATCAAAATCCTAACCAAATGGCGCAAAACGCCAAAACGTATATGCAAGCTGTTGGCGCCGATATTATGGCGGTGCAAGACGGCACTGGTGGGTCCGAAATTACTCTCGATGAATTAAAAAGTTATCTGCCTCCTATGGCCGCGGCGGTCACCTCAATTGGTAAAGAATTTTGGATTGATGTGGAAATGTTTAAACACAATTCCGACCGGACTCAATATGTTTCCCTAGACTCAACCTATTTAGATCAAAAAATCGCAATCGAAAAATCTTATCCTTTAACCATGTGGATTTATAATCCCAATCTAAGCCCCCAAGGTGGCGATGCCTCCAAACAACTTTACGACTATTATTATCAAAATTACGTTGCTGCCAAGTCTGCTGATTTCAACACTGACGGCAAAGTCGATTTAGTTGATTTCTCAATGTGGAAATCAAAATATCTCTCCGGTCAGGCAACTCTAGTCGACTTTACTGTCTGGAAAGCGGCATATTTATCAATTGTAACCAAGTGTTCATCAGACAAAGAATGTTCATCAAATCAATTTTGTGATTACAGTCAATCTGGTGGTCTAACTCCAAACGGGTATATCAGAGGAGAAATCACCGGGTCTCAACAATGTATTCAGAAATGCCAAACTAATGCCGATTGTCAAAGTAATCAATGCCAAAATTACCGAAACATAATTGAGGATTTTGGCACTGATCAAAAAGGTTGTCGTCCATAATATATTTCGAACAAAATTGATTTGTTAACTTATCATTTGCCTATTTGCTAAACTAATTTAGTGATCATATTTTTGTTATTTTTATTTCTGCTTTTTCCTCAAAAAATACTCGCCGTTGAGCCGACCATTACCGATTTCTGGAACCAAAAAGCTGAATTTAAATATTCGTTTAAACTTACTGCTGCCGGAACAGGTTGGCCCTCTGGTTTCACTGGAGGAGCTCATGTGGAGGTTGTTGGTAACGACTGGTACCTTTTTACCCGGAAAGTAAATTGGGGCATGAAACCTGAATATTGTCACGGAATTATTGATGATACTCTCAGCATGGAAATTAGGAAGTCATCAGATGAAGGCAGAACATGGAGCCACTCCACCGATATGGTTATCAATACTCCTAATACGCCCTGGGAATGTGCAGTCACTGATGGTGATGCCTTTTACAACCCCACGGAAAACAAATGGCATTATCTATCTCAATGTCTAAGCCGAGAAGGTCATTGGAGCGGTTGTCATTTTACCCGCAACGGTACCGACCCGTTTGGTCTATTTACTCCAGATCAAAACAACCCAGTCATCACTCCTGGTGAAATTTGGTCAAAAATTTGCACCAACCCCAATAGTGACTGTTATAAACTAGCCAATTATCCGATATCAAAGATAACAGACGAAGGTACCTTTGACATTTTTGATTTTCAAAACGGATATTATTTTATCGATTTTCATGGATTTAACAACGCTCGTGGTTACCGAGGTATCGCCAAAACCAAAGATTTCAACTCGTGGGAAAACATCAACAACGACGCAACGTTAGACCTTAAGGATGCTTTGTCCTTTTCAACTCATTGGGATCAAAATGGGCCAATTGGTTTTGGTGCCGGGTCGATTCTAAAAAATAATGGCTATTTTTATCTGATATCCGAAGCTGCCGACAAAAATTTAGGCTGCACTCCAGGACAAAATTGGGTCATTGGTATGTTTCGTTCTACTAATATTGCATCAACTAGTTGGGAAAAACTTCCTGCTGGAAATCCATTTTTTACTCCGAACAATTTTCCCACTCAAGACCCAAATCCACTCCCTTGTTACCCTGCATATTCTAAGATATTTACCGACGCTACAGGTAAAACATATTTACATTCATCCATGTCTAGCTATGACCAAAATTTAGATGGTATCTATTTTTATGAATTAAAATTCAAACAAAATAATATTCCGGGTGATTACAATTCTGATGGCATGACCGACCTTGCCGATTTTTCAATTTGGAAGTCCAAATACCTCGCCGGTCAAGCGACTCTAGTAGATTTTGTCACCTGGAAAAATGCTTATTTGCAAAATTAGTCTCTTGACAACCAACTCATACCATCATAATATGAGTTCATGATTAAAAATATTTCTCTTGCAGTACTTTTATTATTGGTTGTCGTTGAGAGCGGTTGGATTCTCAAAACAAAATATCGTTCAATGGTGTCGGATGACAAAGCCCAGCCAACGCAAACTCGTACCCCACCTAAAATGTTACTCAAAGGTGACAAATTAGCTGATTCCCAAATTGCTAAAAATGCTTATAAAATTTTCCCTGGCGAACTATCCCCCGAAGCCACGGCCGCCATGGTTGGTTTTAAAATGACTTCCAGCAAACTTACCGATGGTTCCACTGAAGTAACTTTGACTCCCACCGAACAAGACGATCAAAAACAAGTCTACACGGTCAAAGCAGGCGAGTCATTGTTCTTCGTCGAAATGACCTTATTTGACGATAATAATAATCAAGACGCCAATCTTCGTGATGATTATGGCATTATCACCGACGCCGCTGGTCTAGTTCTCTAATTTCTACTCTCTTTTTTTCAGGGTAATTTCAGATAAACTAAATAGTATTACCCTTATGAAAAAAACTGCGCTTGCTGCATTTATTGTTGTCTCCTTTATTGTTTACGCTATCATTGAACAATCGAATGTTAGTGGTACTAACAATCAAATAGCGGCTGTCCCCACTGCCTCTCCCACGGTCGCCCTCGCCACTGTTACCCCATCAACTAGCGTTCATAGCCCCACCTCTGCTCCACCGCGCCCCACCTCAATCCCAGCTACCCCGACTGTCGTTGTCTCCAATCATAAATTCAAAGATGGCCAATTTACTGGCGATGTCGCTGATGCTTATTACGGCAATGTCCAAGTTAGAGTTACTTTTAACAATGACAAAATTACGGATGTTAAGTTTTTAGATTATCCTCAAGATCGCGGTCACTCAATTGAGATCAACCAATACGCCATGCCAATTCTCATTTCCGAAGCTATCTCGGCTCAGAGTGCTAATGTCGACTCTGTCTCTGGTGCTACCGCCACCAGCGGCGCCTTCATCCAATCATTACAGTCAGCCATCAATCAGGCCAAAGTTTAAATGAAACAAATCCGCGTTTTAATGGGTATGCCCATAACGGTTGAAGTTTTAGACTCAGCCGTCAAAACCTCCGACATTGACGCTATTTATAAGTATTTTGATGCCATTGATCATCAATTTAGTGTTTATAAGGACGACTCGGAAATCAGTCGGATAAATCTTGGGCTAATTAAGCCCAAAGATTATTCTGCCGATATGAAGGAAATTTTTAAGCTTTGTGCCGAAACCAAAATGTTATCTCGGGGTTATTTTAATATTAACCGGAAGGGAAAATTAGATCCATCCGGTTTAGTCAAAGGCTGGGCGATTTTCAAAGCCTCCCAAATCCTTGACGCTAAA
>CAIKAI010000035.1 GCA_903825325.1 Candidatus Shapirobacteria bacterium
ACTTATCAAAGAAGATCCAGGCAACATCCAACGTGAGTTGAAACGCTTGGAAAAAGTTGGTTTTTTGAATAGCGAAAAGCAAGGCAATACCAAGATCTACTCGACCAACAAACAATTTCCAATCTTTAAAGAATTACAAGGAATTGTCATAAAATCACAACAGCAAGCTGGTCGTACTAAACGCTCATCTTCTGAATTTTAGATGTCACTTTTTGATAAAATTTTAGCCGCTAGGGGACTTGATGAAAGTTCGAAGGCGGCTTTTTTATCACCAGATTACTCGAAAAATTATGATCCTTTTTTGTTGCCAGATATGGATAAGGCAGTCAAGCGTTTAGCGGGAGCGCTAAAAAAACAAGAAAAAATTACAATATATGGTGATTATGATATTGATGGTTTGACGGCAACGACATTATTGTTGGATGCTTTTGCTAGTTTTGGTTTTAAAAACGTCGATGTATTTATCCCAAATCGTTTCGTCGAAGGTTATGGTATGACGGTTGATGCAGTCGAAAAGATTACATCAGACGGTGCACAGCTGATTATTACGGTTGACTGTGGTAGTTTAAGCCATGTAGAGATTGATCGGGCTAATGAACTTGGTGTTGATGTGATTGTAACTGACCATCACAATGTGGCCGATCAGCAGCCGTCAGCTGTAGCTGTAATTAACCCAAAACGAACTGACAGCAAATATCCATTTAGTGATTTAGCTGGTGTTGGCGTGGCTTTTAAATTAGTTCAAGCTATGCAAACCAAGATGGATGGTTTGCCAATTGGGCAAGAAAAGTGGTTACTTGATTTAGTCGCATTAGGCACGGTCTGCGATATTGTAACTTTAGTCGACGAAAATCGCACTAATGTATATTTTGGGTTGAAAGTATTAGCACAAGCCAAACGTCCAGGATTAAAGGCATTGATGGCGGTGGCTTTGATTGATCCCAAAACGGTTAACGCTAGGTCGCTGGGTTTTGGATTAGGGCCACGTATGAATGCCGCCGGACGGTTGGAAACAGCTCAGCACGCCTTGGATATGTTAATTACGACTGATTCAATGGCAGCGCTTGAAAAAGCTCAGTATTTGAATGATTTAAATTTAGCTAGACGTTATGACCAGGCTAAAATTGTTAAACAGGCGATTATTCAAGCTGAGGACTATAAAAATGACTCAGTTTTGGTCGTTAGTGGGGCTGACTGGAGTCATGGTATCGTTGGGATTGTCGCTAGTAAATTATTAGAAAAATATAAAAAACCTGTTTTTGTGATGCAAGAAATCGGTGACGGAACCAAAGGCTCAGCCCGTAGTTTTGGTGATTTTAGTGTAGCTGATGCAATCAAAGCCAGCGAGGCAATTGTTACAAAGGGTGGAGGGCACAAATTAGCGGCTGGTGTGACATTACCAACCAAAAATATTGCTGATTTTCGCAAAAAAGTTAATGAATTTTACGATAGTTTGAAATTAGTTAATCAGCAAGAATTATTGCTACCAAATGCCGATGCTGAAGCTGAATTTATGGAAGTAACAGAAGAATTAGTTGATATGATTTCGAGTCTAGAGCCATTTGGCAATGGTAATCCGCAGCCAATTTTACAAAGTAATAATCTAACGGTATTAAATGTTCGCAAAATAGGTAGTGATTCGCAACATTTAAAGTTGGAAATGAAGGATATAAATGGCATAAAAATGCAGTTTCTGGCTTTTAATGCGCCAGAGCATTTTGCAGTTGAATTAGGCGCGGTTGTGACGGCTTGGTATCACCCAAATGTTAACGTTTGGCAGGGTCGACGAACCGTCGAAGGTCAGTTACTGCATTTAAAGTCACAAGACTAGTTGCAAGTAGTGACTATCTCTGGTACAATATCACCTATATGGTACAAGTAACCCGAAAAGATGAACGAGAAGCAAACGAAAATATTATTCGTCGTTTTAACCGTAAGGTTTTGCAAAGCGGCAAACTCGTCGA
>CAIKAI010000036.1 GCA_903825325.1 Candidatus Shapirobacteria bacterium
ATGGTGGAAATAACCGGAAGATGGAAATATTTTTGCCCGTAACCATAGACAATAACGCCGACAGTGGCAATCATTAAAAAAAGATAAGTAAAATTGATGTCAATAGATTTTTTAATGGTGGATAGAGCCAGAAAAAAGAGGGAGATATATTCAAATCGGCGCAGTAAATTGAGTAAAAGAATTTGATGGGGGTCGGTTTGAAAAATAAAAATTGCCGAAACGAAGCTGGCGATAATGGCTATGAAATAGGCAATAAATAACAGAGTTATCGGTTGACGAAAAGTGCTAAACCGGTGCTTAATTTCATAAATAAGCCAAATTAAAATGGCTAAAGAAACAATTACGTCATCCAAACGAATAGCGACATAGGTGCCCGAAACATTAGCCAGAGGAAACTTAGGATATAAAGGGATGAAGATAATCAGGACGGCGAGAATGGCACGAAGAGGATTAAAGTTTTTAAACATCTTTGGGAAATAAACGATAAATACTTTGGCGAAGGATGCGGTTAAGAGTTAATAATAATTGGACGAGAAACAGTTGATGAGGATGATGTTTCTTAAAGAAGGTAGTAAAACCCTGATATTCTTTTTCAATAGGCAACTTTTTATTGGGTGATGATGCCCGGCCAATGTGGATAATTTGGGGTCCGACTAAATACCAAGTTTGCAGTTGAGGATATTGTTTCTTAATTCGGTAGGAAAGCTCGAGTTCTTCGCCATACATAAAATAATTCTCATCAAATCCACCAACTTTTTCGAGAAGTTCACGGCGGGTCATCATGAAAGCTCCCGTGACCCAGTCTTGACGATGATCCTGGTTGAAAAAATTGTCGTGAGTATAAAATGTGGGAGTATGAGGATGAATGGGTTTAATAATTTGATTAACAAAGGGTAGATCATCAAGACCAAAGGACCAGGTAAAGATATTAGCTAAATTTGGAAAGAAACCGCCAGACATTTGGATAGATTTGTCGGGATTGAGAAGTTGAGCAGTGGCCGTGCCGGCTTCGGGATGGGTCGATAGCCAATTTAGAGTTTGGCTAATTGCGGAATGGAGAATAACTGTATCTGAATTAAGAAAAAGAATAAAATTGCCTTGGGATATTTTTAGTGCTTGATTGTTTGTTTTACCAAAGCCAAGGTTGACTTTGTTTTCAACCAATTTTATGGGCCCCTTAATTTTTTTAATTTGACTAACTGAATCGTCTTGAGAATTGTTATCGATGACAATAATCTCATAGGGTATTTCTTTAAGTCCTTTGTCGAGAAGGATTGACTTAAGACAATCGACGGTTAATTTCGAGGTATTGAAACTGAGAACAACAATAGAAATTGTGGGCTCAATCATACTTTGATTTTCCAAGGTATTTTGATAAATATATAGACAATCAAGATAATTGAAAGCTCAGTTCCAAAGAAGCCAATAAATCTTTGCCAAATGGTAGTAGGAAAAGTTTTAATAGTAATTTTTGATTGATAATCTACTTGATGATAGATAATTTTATTAATGATTCTTTTTTCCGGTTTAGTGAAAACGTCGTTTTGCCAATCATAACCATTGACAAAAACAGATTCTTTAAACGGCAAAACAAACTCTTCGAGATAATAGGTTTGAATAGTATCTTTGATAATCTCTTTGGCCTTTTCGGGAGGATAATTTAGCTGGATACGAAATAGACCAGGTATGTTGGCTTTATAAAAATTGATAACTTCGGTGCGAGAGAGATTGGTAAAATAGCCGGTGACATTTTGAAGTTGGGTGGTATCGCCGGGTAAATCTGATTTGACGGCATAGTTTAAATCAGGTATCTGAGGTAAGGGGAGATAAAGGTACCAAATGGCCAGGAAATTAAAAATTATCAGTAATGAAAACAAAATCTTTTTCATTATTGGAACCACATGGCTCGACCAATTTGATAATCAAATTTTTTAATCTGCCGGTCGGCGATTTTTTTAGCAGGAACACCACCCCAAATTTCAAGCTCAGGGATATCCTTGGTAACGACAGCACCGGCGGCGACAACACTGCCTCGACCAATAGTCACATTGGGAAGAATTATTGCTCGGGGACCAATAAAGACATAATCGCCAATAGTTACTGGGCCAAAAGAATTGCCATAATTATCGGAGTGAATATCGTGCTCGTCGTTGTAAATGAGGACTTGGCTGGCAATACCGACATGGTCTCCAATCTTAAGTGGAGCGCGGCCGTCGAGAAAACAATGATCGCCAATGGCTGAGTCATTGCCGATAGAAATTCCCCTGGGGTTAAAAAAGTTGGCGCCCATGTAAATAGTTGAAGACATGGGCATGTTGACTCCAGATAGAATATAAAAGATTTTTCTAATTGTATGGATTGGAATGTAGCCGACGTATCTGAGGACAAGCAGCCAAAATTCTAAAAAAATAGTTTGAAGTCGATTAATAATCTTAGGAATTAGGTTGGAAAACGTTATCGGCTGGCCAATATATTCGTTCATATGCCAATTATATAGTATTAAAGGCTTGAATTAGACTTTTGGCTGAGTTGACCCAGCTATAAATTGCTGATCTCTTAAGGCCATTGACGATTAATTTCTGTCTTATTTTTGGTTTCTGAACTTCTTCAAACGCTTGAAGTAGGGAAGCTTGGTCGTGGGGATTGACAAGAATGGCGGTGTCATCGAGAACTTCTCTAAAAGCAGGAATGCCGCTAGCGATAACGGGAGTGCCAATCTTTTGGCTTTCAATAGCCGGAATGCCAAATCCTTCATAAGTGCTAGGTATTACCAATGCTTGGGCGTTTTTTAATAGGTTCCATTTTTCTGTTTCGCTGATATAGTCAGTAAAAATAACGGCTGATTCGATTTGTTCTTTTTTTACTGTCGAAAATACCTCATCAAAAAGCCAGCCTTTTTTGCCGGCGATGACTAATTGAAATTTTGGATTTTGGTGGTGAAATTTAGCGAAAGCCGAAATTAGAAAAGGCAAATTCTTATTCGGTTTAAGGGTCCCAACATCGATAAAATATGGTTGGCGAATATTAAATTTAGATAAAACTATTGAGGGATTATTAATTTCTGGTGGATCGGCTACCCCGTTAGGGACAATGCTAATTTTTTGAGGCTCAAGTTTATAAATCCGAACTAGTTCATTTTTGGTAAATTGGGAAACGGCGATTATGTGTTTGGCTCGGTGCAACGATTGTTTGGTCCAATTAATTAATTGATGGATATCCTTGGCATTAAAATCTTGAGGGCGATCAAGGTAGCCAAGGTCATGAATCGTTGGAACGGTAGGAAATGGTGAAAATAAAGGTGAATAATGACTGGGGGAAAAGAATAAATCCAATTTGATTTTGCTGAAGTAAAGGTGAAACGGTAGAGCAAATCGGGTCCATAATTTTGGTGGGCCAAAAATATGATAATGCCAGTTGGCGGATTCGGCTGGCAAATCGGAGAGGGGTTTGTTTTTCAAATATATATGAAAAATATTATTTGATGGTAGTTTGGCTAGTTCAGTTAAAAGGTGAAATGCATACTGACCAGCTCCTACTCTTTGAGTTAAATTAGCTTCGTTACCATCGATGCCAATATTCATAATCTTTATAACCCTTTAATTAATGAATTGTAAACGTTGAGAGTTTCTTGGGCGGTTTTGACCCAAGAGAATTTAGAAGATTGGCGAAGTCCTTTAGAAATCAGTTGCCGCCGGAGTGAATTTGAACCAACAACTTTTTGAATTGCGGCGGTAATTTGATCTGTATTTAAAGGGTCAACCAAAATGGCGGCTGTGCCAGCCACTTCAGGTAAGGATGAAGTATTGCTGGTGATGACGGGGGTACCGACTTTCATGGATTTGACGACGGGAAGACCGAAGCCTTCGTAAAGAGAGGGATAAACTAAACAAAGTGCGGAGGCATGGAGGGCAACCATGTCTTTTTCCGGAATGTAACCAAGAATTTTAATCGAATTATCGGTGGGTGGTGAAATATCTTGACCCCAGCCGTATTTTCCGGAGATGGCCAGCTCTAAATTTGATTGGGGGTGTTTTTTTTGATAATTGATAAATGCTTTGACAAGGCGATCGAGGTTTTTGCGTGGTTCACGTGTGCCTTGGGCAAAAATGTATTTTTTCAAACCGTAAAGTCGAAAGATTTGGTCCTTTTTTTGTTTCTTTTCTGTGGGTGATAGTTTTTGAAACTGATCATACTTTGTTTCAGCAGCTTCATAAATGACGGCAATTTTAGAAGGTGGAATATCAGGAAAAATTCGGCGGAAATCTTGACTGGTAGATTTAGAAACACAAATAAATTGAGAACATTCTATTTTGGCCCAAAAAAGTTTACGCTTGAAAACAGCAATGGTTTTGGGGTGTTGAGTTTCAGGGAACAATATAGGAACAAAGTCGTGAATGGTAGTAATTGTTTTGGCCTGACTGGTGGGTGGTTGAGTCCAGTCCCAAGTGTGGAAAACATCACATTGGCCAATAAAAAATTCAATAGGAAAAAGGTGCAATTGGTTCCAAATAAATTCTAGTATGGTTGGAGGAATTCGAAAATGATAAATTTTGACATTAGAATATTTGTTTAACTGTTTAATTTCAGCAGGCAATGGTTGACGAAACGACGAGAAAAATAATTTGTATTGATTAGTACGATCGATTTTAAGTAAGTTACGAACCAAATTAAGAGTATAGGTACTTACCCCGGTGCCGTAAGGGATGGACGAGATATCAATACCAATGATCATTGCTTAGATTTTAGCAGTTTTTGGAATTGACGGCGTTGTCGCAATAGATGGGGCAGGAGAATCAAGATTTCGAAAATCGCTTTGATGGGTAAAACTGGAATGAGATGGATGGGACAATTGAGGAGTAAGTATGAAAGATTTCGAAGTCTTTCAATGACGATAGCAAGAAAATTTTGGGAGATCCAATCAGAGGGGTAATCTTTAATGATGATTAAAAACCAATTGCGAAAAGAATAATATTGACGTAAGTAACGAAATCTTCGACTGGTGCCACCACCGAGGTGCCAGGAAATCGCTTGGGAATTTAATATGGTTTGGTAACTAAGCAGTTGAAGACGAAGAGCCACATCAGCATCTTCAAGGTAAGCAAAAAATGTGGCATCAAAATTGCCAATTTTATTTAAGATTTTTTTTGAGTAAACGACGGCAGCAGCTGAGCTACCCCAAATTGGGGTGTTATCTTTGATTTGAACACATTTGCCTGATTTTAAGAAATTTAATCCTTGGGATTCAATTTGGGAGCCGTCTTTATTGAGGATGGTGCCGCAATAACCTGCAGCACGCGGATGATCGGTAATAGATTGACAAATTTGATTAAACCAATCGGAGTTAAGATTTAAATCGTTGTTGAGTAGACAGGCAAAGTGGTATTTAGCCACAGCAATACCGCGGTTAACCGCTTCGGCAAAACCATAGTTCTTATCAAGAATAATAATTTTTGATTCGAGAAAGTATTTGTTGAGTATTTCAAAACTATTATCGGTGGAAGCATTGTCAACCAGAATAATTTCAAATTTGGAACCAGGGCAATTTTGAATGGCCTTTAATAGATGCGGTAAAGAATCAGCGAGATACTCCGCTCCGTTAAGATTGGGAATAATGACACTAAAGTTGGATGACATCACCAGGTTGGAGATTTAATTTGACGGCTGAACCGGCATTAAGTTCGATAACGTATTGAGCTAGTGTGGCGCTTGAATATTGGGTTAATTTAAAATCGGAGATGCCAGGTTCAGGGTTGGCAGTCACTAAATTGATAACTTTGCCGTTGCTGTCGATAAATATAATGTCGAGTGGGATTAATGTATCTTTCATCCAAAAAGTTAGCGGTTGAGGAAATGACCAGGTAAAGAGCATCCCGCAGTTTTGACACAATGACTCCCGTTTGCCTAGTCCAAGGGATTTTTGAGGAATGGTTTTGGCGACTTCAAGATTGAATTGAGTACCTTTAATATTAACTTTGACTGTATCCAACGGTGGATTGTTTAAAAAGAAGAAATAAATTACAGCGATGAGAGCGATCAAAAGAATTATTATCATTGGATTTTTTGCCATAGTCTATCCCCTATTTTATCCCAAGTATGGTCGGCTGCAAAAGATATTCCGTTTTGAGTGTAGGTTTGGTTATTATTAACGCAAAGCCAAATAATTTTTTTGGCTAAATCGGGTGAATTTCCGGAGATAAAAGTTAGCCCAGCTTTGGATTTGTCGATTAGTTCTGTCGAGGCTGGGATGTCGGCAGCAATAACCGGTTTTCCCCGAGCCATAGCTTCCAGGAGGACTAATCCAAAACTTTCCTGAGTTGAAGGTGAAACCAGAATAGTACAATTGTCGATAATTTTGGATAAACTTTTATCGGTAAAATTGCTGATAATTTTGACATTATGCGGGATATCGATGTGGTGGAGAGCGGGTTTACCGGCAACAGTTAAAGTAAAGCCGGGTGGTAATAATTGAAAAGCGGCAAATAATGTTTCTAATCCTTTGTGGGCGGAAAAAGAGCCTATGAATAGAATTTTTTTGGACATCTTTGGTGGTGCCTTTTGAATAATAAGTGAGGAATCAATACCGTTGCCAACGTTAATCATTTTGGAAAGAGGAATGTTGAAATGCTGATGAAAATAATTAGTTTCAAAGTCGGTGAGGGTCCACAAATAGTCAGCCGACTTAAGACAATTAATTAGGAGTGGTTGAGAAAATTCTGGATCGGTGGGGTGAAATGATGAGTTAATAATTAATTTGGCGCCGGTAACTTTTTTTAGGATTAGAGCATAAATTACGCTGCTGGTGGGTAGTGGGCCGGCAATAATGTAATTTGGATGAAACCGGAGACAAGAAATTAAAAATTTTAAAAAGGGTAGTAACTTAAATATGGGGCCTTTAGCAAGTAATTTAGAAATACGTTTAAGTGGTTTGTGAAAAATAGTGTAAACCGGCAAACCTTGGTTGAGTACTGGCTTGTATCTATGAGTAAAATCATCACTGGAATTGGCATTAGAGGTTAACACCATTATTTGGTGTCCTTGGCTTTTTAAATATTCGCCAAACTTAAAAATGACCCGGGAGCCGCCGTCGACGGCGGGGGGAAAAATGTGAGTGACTAATAATATCTTGGCCATTTTGTTATAGTATAGTTTACAGAATATGTTAAAAAAGCTGTTAAATTCGAAGTGGTTGCGAATCCTATTTTCTTTAGTCCTAATATATTTTGCATTTAGAAAAGTAAAAATTGTCAACATACTGGCAGAAATGGCCTTAGTTCCTAAATGGTTTGTGGTAGCCATGGTGGTTTATTTGGTAGTGGCGATGATTATTGGGGGAATTCGTTGGACAATGTTATTGATAGAAAAACCGAAAATGGCTGATTTCTGGAATTTTACTCGGGCCTCTTATTTAGGTGCCTTTTATAGTTTATTTTTCCCGACTATGGTAGCGGGTGATGTTTTGAAGTGGATTCCCCTACTGGAAAAATATCCAGAATTATCAAAAACTCGTTTGGCGTCATCGGTATTGATCGATCGGGTAATTGGTTTATCCGCTTTTGCTCTAATGGGTTGGTTATCTTTGGCATTGGGTAAACAATTAAATTATCAGTTCCCTGACTATTTATGGTGGTTGTTTTCACTTTTGGCCTTAGGGGTAGTGGTCTTTTATGTGATGGTATATACGATTGATTTTGACAAAATATTTGGGAAATTGGCTAAGAAGTTTGGCATTGTCAATAAATTATTAGAGGTGGTTTATTTGTTGAAAAACGAGAATAAGAAAAGAATATTCTATTGTTTTTTATTATCAATCGTAGTGGAACCAATTTGGATATTGCCGGTGTGGTTTTATAGTTTAATTTTTGGAGTAGGTATTAGTTTGTTGCAAGTTTATATTTTCGTGCCGGTGATAAATTTAATTTTAGTACTGCCAATTTCAGTGGCAGGTTTTGGAGCCAGGGAAAATATGTTTTTGTTCTTTTTTAGCCAACTGGGTTTCGTTGATGAGAAGGTACTTTTGATTTCAACTTTTGCCGGATTGATGAATGTCGTCAATTCATTGATTGGAGGGTTATTAATGCTGCTTAAATAAATGAAATGGTTGTGGGTATCGTTTTTAGTGATGATATTTTTTCTAAATCTGTCGTTAAACAAACTATTAACGATTGAACCGGGCGGAAGATTTAATTTTGATTTGGAGAGAATTAACATCACCAATCCGGCGTATCAAAAAACGGTGGCTCGGTACCGGTTTGATGATGTGGAAATGACTTACCGAGTGAGAAATATTTTTTATAGCAATTGGCAGTTGGGAATATTGTGGGTTGATTCGACTTTGAAAATTTTGTCACCTTTATTTTGGTTAAGATTACTCGGTTATTCGGGTTTGACTTTGTTTGGATTGGGAGTGTATCAAATAATTTCCCATTTTGAGGCAAAATATTGGTACTCAATTTCGTGGATCTTAACGGTAATCGCTAGTTCTGGGTTAGGAATTATGATTGACAGTAAAATGTCGGTGATTTTAGCGTTTCCAGTGATATTACAATTTTTGTGGTTGGGTTTTAGGAGTAAAAATTTTAGCCGAATTAAATGGTATTGGATAGGGTTGGTAATTATTGATTTATGTTTACGGTGAAAAAATATTTTTGGCTGGGAGTTTTAATTTGTGTGGTTGTGGGTGGATATTTACGTGGAGTAAATATTGAAAATAATCCACCGCATTTAGGTAACGACGAAATATCGATTGCCTTTGATAGTTATTCGGTAAGGACAATTGGCAAAGATGAGCATGGTAATTGGTGGCCACTGTCATTTCAATCGCATCAAACTTACAAAGCGCCGCTGTATGCCTATTTAAACATGCCGTTTAATTTGATTTGGGGAAATACGGAAGCCGGGGTCCGGTATTTGTCAGTACTGTCGGGAACTCTGGCCATTGTAATGTTGGCGTTAATTGGTTCAGTAATAGCTGGCGAGCCATTAGGATTGTTGACAGGGTTAATATTAGCTCTAAATCCCAAAGGAATTTCGGTGTCGCGGATTGCTTTTGAGTCGAATTTGGCGTCGACAATGATGTTGGTGGCGGTATATTTTATGATCAGATTCCGAAAAAACATAAATGATCGGTGGCTATATTGGGCGGGACTATTTTTTGGTTTATCAATTTGGGGCTATCACACTCAGTGGGGATTGGCGCCGATGCTGGCGGTAATTTTTCCGTGGTTAGCACGAAAAGAAATTCCTCTAAAAAGATGGTGGAAAATGTGGTTAGTGATAATTATGGTGGCATTGCCAATTTTTATTAATTTCATATCAGTCGCAATACTAGATCCAAATAATCGGGCAAATTCACAATTGTGGGTTAAGGATGCCGGCATAGAAAATTTGTGGAAGGATAAGAAAATAAGTTTAGTCAAGAAAGTCATGGTGACGGCGGAAGTCCCCTTTTCAAATTATGTGGCCCATTTTGGATTGGCCGATAATTTTACATCGGGTCTGTTATTTTCGGAGAGGTCGCCCATGGATTCGGGGTGGCATTTATTAGCGACCTTACCGTTAATCATTTTGGGATTATTTGCGGTGAAGAAATATTTAGGCAAATGGTCAAACTGGTTTTGGTGGTGGTGGCTATTGTGCCCGGTGGTACCCGCACTGACTTTGGGTGGAGTGGCCTCAGTACGAAATTTATCGTTTATTTATCCGACAATTTTATTAGCGGCGATTGGGTGGTTAATGATTTATAGTCGAAAGAAATGGTGTGGAATCGTGTATCTGGGACTGATCTTGGCAAATTTTTATTTTTTTAGTAGGGCGTATTATATTCATTTCCGACTGTTTGCCGGGGATAATTTTCAATACGGCTACAAGCAAGCCTGGGAATTTATGAAGCCAAATATTAGCGATTACGACCATGTCGTAGTTGAGCCAAAATTTGGGCACTTTGGACAATTTGTGGGTGTGCCCCATTTATATTTTGGTTATTTTGGGGCATTTACTGCTGTGGAAATGCAAACTAGAGTTGATTATTATGGTACCAAAATTGGTAAGTTTGAGTTTCGTGACGTCGATTGGAATGCTGAGGAATTGCGGCCAAAATCAATTTATGTGGTGTCGGTAATTAATCCGATGGCAGGAAAAGCCTACGGAAAGTTATCTTTAATCGGGGAAATTAAAAAACCGGATAATGAAGAACAATTTTTAATATATTCAACAAATTAAGATGAAAAAAATATTGATTGTTGGCGGCGCAGGTTATATTGGGTCGCAGGTTAATAAGCTTCTGTCAGAGAGCGGATTTGAAACGGTAGTCTTTGATAACTTATCAAAAGGACACCGAGAATCGGTAAAATGGGGAATCTTAGAGGTTGGCGATTTGGCAAAAGTTGACGACATCGAAAAAGTGTTTAATAAATACGATTTTGAGGCGGTTTTAAATTTTGCTGCCTATATTGAAGTAGGTGAATCGGTCAAAGAACCGGAAAAATATTATTTTAATAATGTGATAACGACATTGAATTTATTGTCGGTGATGAAAAAACATCAGGTTGTTAAAATTATTTTTTCGTCGACCGCAGCCACATTTGGAATGCCGGAATATACTCCGATTGACGAAAAACATCCACAAAATCCAATTAATCCATATGGTAGAACTAAATTGATGATTGAAAACATTTTTAAAGATTATGACTCAGCCTATGGACTGAAATATGTGGTGTTTCGCTACTTCAACGCCTGCGGGGCTGATGCTAACGGAGAAATTGGCGAGTGGCACGAGCCGGAGTCGCATTTGATTCCAATTTTATTGGAAGCGGCGGCGGGCAAGCGAGAATTTTTCCAATTAAATGGCGTCGATTATCCAACTGAGGACGGCAGTTGTGTTCGCGACTATGTTCATGTTGAAGATTTGGCCCAAGCTCACTTATTGGGATTAAAACATTTATTAAGTGGTGGAGGGAGTGAATTTTATAACTTAGGCAGCGGGATGGGCTACTCAAATAAACAAATTTTGGAAGCGGTTAAGAAAGTTACCGTTAAAGATTTTGGAGTCAAATATGGTCCCCGGCGTGAGGGTGATCCAGCCATTCTTTTAGCCAGTAGTGAAAAAATTAAAAAAGAACTAGGGTGGGATCCCAAATACAAATTAATTGAGGGAATTGTGGCGACAGCCTGGAAGTGGTATCAAAAGAAAAAGTAAACTATTTTTTGGTTAAAGTAACAACTTCGAGATTTGTAAGACATTTTAAGCGATTGATTTCTTGGTGGTCGCCAAATTGTCCGAGCTCATAGTAATTGGTTTTGGTGTCAAATGCACCGTTGTCGAGAACCACTGTCATATAGTTTGATTGGCTATTACCTGATTCGATATCTAATACAGAACAACCACTTTGTTTAAGCAGGTACCTAGATTCTGGTCCGTTATGCCATGGGTGGTAGTTGGAGACGACGGTAACATAGGCTGGCTGTTTAAATTGGGAACAATATCTTTGAAAACAAGTCGACATTTCGGCGTAAGTTCGGGGCGCTTTTTGGAAATAAGATTTCAATAGTGAAGGTGTGGCAAAGATTGAAAGTATGAATAGTACTAGTAAAAGGTATAGAGCTGGGGGTAAGCAGGCTAGTAAAAGTATCGCGGTACAAATTAAGGGGAATAAATAGTGACATTGAACAGTGATGGGAATAAGGTAAAGACCAATAATTGTGCCTAGATAAAGAAAAGCCAGATAAAAAGAAAGTTTGCGATGTCGAAAATATGAATAAAATAAAACAAATAATGCGATAATGATGGAGAAATAATAGTAATTTTGGTTGCCGGTTAAACAATAAGAAATAGATTCGGTTTTTTGACTGACTGACAAATGTGATTGAGTTTCCAAGGAGTTAGGACGGAATAATGCGGGGATCAATATATGATGTCGGGCTTCAAAAATAATTGTGGGAAAATTAATAATAATCAGGCAAGCGGCAATGGCCAAAACATATTTGAAAAAGTTCTGGCGATTGAAAATTAACCAGTAAATTAGGAAAACAATTAATAATGGGGCAGCCGAATAAGAAAAAGAAATAGCTAAGGAAATTGATGCGGCGAAAATTATAAGTAATTTGTTGGAATACTTTTGAAGAAGATAATAAAAGGAAAAGATAGAACAAAAAATTAATGGAGGAACAAAGCTGGGATTCCAGACGGATCGATTTTGAGTGATAAGTTGGGGTTGAATAATGGTAAGTAAAATTGTGCCATAAATTAGATATGACGGAGTAACTGGCTTAACTTTGCGAAAGATGATGGCGGCGGCAATAAAAAAAACTAAATAAAATAAAACTAGAAAGTAATTTTGGGCTACCGGAGAAGCATGAGAAAGTAAGAAACCTGGGTAAAGTAGGTAAAAATAGATGGCACTTTGATTAATGGGGAGAGCACTGGTTTGCGGACCAAGCAGGGGTGGTTTGCCGGTG
>CAIKAI010000037.1 GCA_903825325.1 Candidatus Shapirobacteria bacterium
AAATGTTATTCTTTGAGTTTTCTGAGATGAAAAACTAAAAGTAGAAAGGATTTGATCAAAAGTTTTTTTATCAGTACCTTCCAAACTAAAATACACAACCTTTTCATTATTAGTAACAAATATCCAGTAACGGTTATCAATTGTCTTGCCAATCGATTTATTCTCACCGACTAAATATCTTGTTCCCGATATATCTCCAATATCTATTTTTTCTTGATTAATTATCTTTCCTCCGGAGGAAAATTGTGAAGTGGAACTTAAATAATATTTTAACCAGTCATCGATTATTTGCTTGGGTGTAGCAGAAATCCTCGTAGGTGATTCAATACCATAGGTTAATTGTATTAAATCTGCCTGATTATCTGATATAGCAATCCTTTCGTCTGGGTATTCTGTAAATTGCCAAGACGGCGGATATTTGACAATGTAGTTATCTTTTGTATTTGTATAAGTTTTCCAGTTTGTTGTTGGGTCGGCTATGGCAATTGGTGTAAGTGAAGGCGCTGGAGTTACTTGTGTATTTGTAGAAGATGTGGAAGTTTGATTACTATTTGGTGCGGTTACAAATGAAGATTTTTTAAGTGTGTAAACTTCATATCCTAAAAATCCCACACCTAGAAGCAAAATAATAACAATGATGTATAAAATAACCAAACGTACATTTTTCGGTTGACTTGAATTTATTGGAGGAACTTGAGGAATTAGAGAATCGGTTTGTTCTGGTGTTACCGGAATTTGGGTGTTTTGATTGATTCTATCCATAAAAAAATTTCAAAAAGTAACGTATCCAAAATAAGTATGCAGTAATATGACCAAGATTGCAATAATTATATGGACATATTTTTACAATTACCCATCATTCGAAGTAATGGTTATCCACCCCGTTTTAGCAGATGGATTTTGGCGTCGTTTATACATCATATTTCTGGTGGCTAAATTAAAACCAACCTCAGCATTGCTTGAAAATGATTCAAGAAGTGTAGGAAGTAGACGTTTGAGATAAATAATCAGCACATTATTCGGACAGACAATATAAAATTGGAGAGAGCGAATATTGTCATCTTCCCAACTTTCTTCATTAAGAGTAGTGAAAATGTGTTTAATTTTGTTTCGGAGCATCATTTTGGGGATAAAGGCATCAAGAATTGAAAAGAAAATATGGGTTGTTCCGTCGGCATTTTTTAAATACCCATACGCATCAGGTTTTAATAGTGATGTAAGCCTAAAATCTAGGTCTTCATAAAAAGCTGGGGTCACAAATTGGAATTGGTTTGATTTAACCAATTTAAATCCTTGATCGAGCCATCGTGTGATGACATTTACGTATTCATTCACTTGATCGGAAAATAGAAGTAGAAAGCAATCCACCATAATTTGACTACGAATCCTAAATGCTTTTGATCGTTTTTTGTCTTCCCTCAATCGTGCTAGATAGATATCATCAACAAAATAAAATTTTCGAATAAAGTCTCTACCTTTGATAGATAGAAAATAGACGGCAGGCTTAGTTAATATTCCAAAGATTGGTTGAAAATCACGCTCAACATATTCTTTTTCAACTAAATCTTTTAACCAACTATTTATTCTTCGATGATCTTTGTGATTTAGTAACTGTTGTATTTGTTTACTGTTAATAAATCTGAATGTGAATAATATGGTTAATATTATTTGTTGTTTTTTAGTTATATTTATTTTTTGTTTCATGGATAGTTTATGGATATATGTAAATTGAATGTATTATGATTTGAGTAGACGATCATTGTTTGTATTGTATGTGTTTTTTGTTTCTATGTATTTGGGGGCCCCTTCCCCCTATGTATTTAAAAAATAATACCACCACTTAAATTTCACATCAAGGCTAAATAGTGTTAATTGTTGTCCCAGAAGGGTGGGACAAAATAATGGTTTGGCTAGGATACTGATAATGTTGTAAATGAGTCTCAAACTCAGACTAAATTTGTTCAGGGAACAATATATTGGTATAGTTACAAGTATGGGAAACCTGACACAATCAAAATTTGAAACGATTATACGGACTGCTGCACAACCCGTGACAGAAGCAAAGAAAAAAGTGGTTCAAAAGAAGACCGGTGGTTATAGCGGTAAGAAAACTCATCCACGTACAACTGCAAATACTTCGGGGAAACGGCGTGATACGTCCCATGAATAGATCGTTTGAGTTGTGACCAAAACCCCTCAATGGTATTGGTATAAATATTGCCTCGAACATATTCTTTGGAACCATGATTGACCATTTCGTGTTTGTAACCTTCTTTTGGAAGACTGTGGTAGGGTAAGTACTCATCACTAATTATCTGAGTTCCAATTTGGATATGATCACGGATAATCGGCATGACTGTTTTTCGTTTGGTATCACCTATAACTTTGGCTTTGACAATTCCTTTTCGTTCAACCATTCCAAAAACCGGTGTTTTATGTTCCGAACCCCGACCTCGTTTATTATTTTTACCCTTACCACCGACATAGCTTTCATCAACCTCCACAATACCAGACAAAACATCTTTGTTTTGTTCAAAAAGTAGGCGTATTTGTTTGGCAATTCTCCAGGCACATTTATACGTCACCCCAAGTTGGCGTTCTAGTTCTTTTGCTGATACGCCATTTTTTGAGGTAGAGAACAAATAAAGGGCATAAAACCAGTTTTTGAGTGATGTTTCTGATTTATGGAATATCGTATGGGCGACAGGGTGAAGTTGAAATCCACAAAACTGGCAACAATAGCACTTACGGTCTTTAATTCTGTTGAATTTTGTTTCTTTCTGACACTGGGGACAAATTTTTACCTGTCCATACCGAGCTTTAAAAATCTTATAAAGACAAACATCATCGGTGGGGTATCGCTTATAAAAGTCGTTAATTGTGAACTTCATAGCTTTATTTTAGGCTAAATAGTAACTGCTGTCAAGGGATATTTACCTAAAATTATTAATCATATGTCATCTATGCCAGAACCAAGCTCAGAATTACCTCGACCAATTATTCCAGAAAATAATCAACCAAATGCTGATCAAATCAAAGCCGAAATTGCCGCCAAAGCCATTGACCCTGTTGAACAACTTGGTCAAGGAGCCGCCAGAATTTCGACTGCAAAACAATTAACCGGAGTCGTTGGAAA
>CAIKAI010000038.1 GCA_903825325.1 Candidatus Shapirobacteria bacterium
AATGTGGCAAAATATTTAAAATAATTGTTATACAATAAACTATGGCAGAAAAAGTAGAAGAAAAGGATAAACAACTTATTCGAGAGGGGAAGTTAATAATTTTACCCAAAGCTACCATCACTCTAGAACAGGATAAATCAACTGCAAGAATGCTTTCTGATTTTGTTCCACCTCAGGCTCGAAAACTACTTAGTAAGACCTTTTATCTATAATTTCTTATTCACTAATTCTTCCAACACTTCCCATCTTCTTTTCTTTTCCTTCATCGGAATATCGTTGGACATTAATTTGGCCGAGACGGTGCCACTGCGGGGGGAGTACTTATTAATATATGCAATATCAAACCCCACTTTTTTACACACATCCACCGTATCTTCAAATTGCTCATCAGTTTCTCCCGGGAACCCCACAATAATATCCGTCGAAAATTTAACACCCTCGACTTTATCTTTAATGCTTTGTACCAAATCT
Source organism: Candidatus Shapirobacteria bacterium (assembly GCA_903825325.1). Classification (GTDB taxonomy): domain Bacteria; phylum Patescibacteriota; class Microgenomatia; order UBA12405; family UBA12405; genus UBA2283. The sequence continues at coordinate 472 of CAIKAI010000038.1, forward strand.
AAATATTCTTGCTTGGTGTACGCTCGGTTCATTCGTTTTAAAATTTCATCATTGCCCGATTGAAAGGGGAGGTGGAGCAATCGATCAATATTTTTATTCATAGCAATCGTTTCAATCAGTTCATCCGAAAAATCCCATGGGTTACTCGACACAAACGAAATCTTCTCTAAATTTCTTTTAGCCACATTCTCCAATAATTCGGGGAACATGCTTTTTATTCTTTTTTTGCCCATATGTACCCACGCTTCTGTTCCAAAATCCGATCCATAACTATTCACATTTTGTCCGATTAAGACTACTTCTTTAAATCCTGCCTCAACCGCTCGATCAACTTCGGCCAATACTTCACTCATGGTTTTTGAAATTTCTTTGCCCCGGGCTTTGGGCACAATACAAAACGAGCAGTGATTATTACAACCGGTGCTGATAGATATCAATGCCGCGTTTCTTTTCTTTCTAATCGGCTCCCACACTAAAAATTTATCAATTCTGGCCCATTCGTCAACTCCTTTAATCTCTTTTTGTCCATAGGCTCCCACCACACATCCAGTCACCACAATTCTTGGTTTAAACTGACTTTTGATTATTTTGTTAACTAGCCCCCAAGCTCGATTTTCGGCAGATTCTCGGACGATGCAGGTATTAATTACTACTTCATCCGCTTCTTCCCAAATTTCTGTTTCGGCGAATCCTTTTTCCCAATAATAGGCTTTAATCCTTTCCGAGTCGGCTGTATTTTGGGCACAGCCAAAAGTTTTGATATATACCAGTTTATTTTTTTGCGGCATTAAAGACCATTCTACCACCTAAGCCAATTCCTGCTAAGCCGGTAATTATCAATAACCAAGTCATCTCCATGTTTCCAGTAGCCGGTAGTGCCTCGCCGGTCCCTTTATTGACTGAATCCCAATTAACATTGGCGCTGCCGATAGTCAAAGTGAAACTAATTGTTGATCCACCGCTAGTTAATACCACTTGATGATCACCATCACTCAAAGTCGTCGGCTGATATTGCCAAGTTCCATCCGAGCTAGTTGGCGCTGTGACTGTCACCCCATCAATCGATACATCCACTGCCACTGTTGGCAAAGCATCACCCACAAATAAAGGATTATTTGACGTATACCACCAATGTCCAGTCGCTTTACCACTGGTGTCAACTCCACCGATTGATTTTAAATTAAACCCCGAAGCTAGTATTTTTTGTGAACTGATCAAAACAAGCAGTAATCCGAAAAACAACGCCATAAAATTTTTCATATCTTAATAAATCTTACAACTTAACATTTGACAGTCAATACCGAAAATGCGATTATTTATTCATGGATGATACTAATCAAGATTTAGCCAAACAATATCAGGATATTTTAGACCGTTATAGCCGCGAACTTGCTGCTGTTCCCCCAGAACCAGAAATGCTTAAACCCGAACCTCAAACTCAACTCGAAACTCTACCCGAACCAGCACCCGAAATTCAAACTGAACCTCAACCGATGCCACCCGAAGCACCCCCGGTTCAAATTCCTTTGCCCCCAGAGTTGCCTCCTCATCCAATTATCCCTCAAGTTCCCATTCCTGAAATTCCTTCCCTAGCCCCTGCTCCAATGTCTCCCACTCCATCTAAAAAAAGCAGTGGCTTCTTTAAGCTTCTTTTTTTTATATCACTGATTATCTTTTTAATCGTTCTTGGCTCGATCATTTATTCTGTTTATCAGAATAATAGTCTGACCAATGGTGCGGTTACTCCCGTTCCCACCACCGCCTCTTTACCCTCACCCACTTCAGTACTTTCAAATGTCTGTCAAGTCAACGATAAACAATATAATATCGGCGAAACCTTCCTTTCTGCTGACGGCTGTAACACCTGTACCTGTGCCACTGATTTAACTATCGCCTGCACTTCCAAGGCTTGCGAAGCCACCCCTTCAGTCAAGTTGTTGCCGACAATTAAACCAACATTAACTCCCAAAGCCACTCCCACCATGAAGTTAAAATTGACTCCTACTCCAATAGTTTTGGTCCCCAAGCAACAAACCTTACCAATCGACCTTGTTAGTGTCGTTAAATTCAATGTTATAAAAGATTCGACAACCGCAGTTACCAACAACCAAATTGTAATTGGGCAGTCAATTTTATCTGGTAACTTTGCCGAGGTAGCCTACAATATCACTAACTCCGGTGGAGCAATTTACTGGCTAACTAAAGTTGGCGGCAGTTGGCAAGTAGTCGCTGGTGGTCAAGAACCACCTAGTTGTCTAACTTTAGCTAAATATAGCTTCCCAACGACATTCTCGTGTAATTAAGCCAGGGGTGTTATTATCCTCCTAGATGGCAAAAATCTGGTCGGTTGGAATTCTATTCATAATTTCCCTTATTTTAGGATTATATTTACTTTTCCCCAACCCCACTGCTGGCTGGTCAAGTTATAAATCAAAATATATTACCTTTAAATATCCCCAAACCTGGCAAACAATTTCCAGTCAGCAAACTAACCGAACTACTGAAATTATCTCTGATTTCCCTATTAAAACAGTAATTGATGTTAAGCAATTTGATACTACCAATAATGGCGGCATGATCGACATAATTACTGATCAAAATGGTTATGTCGATAATCATGCTTCAAGTCCATCTAAAATTAATGGCCAAAATATATTACATGCCGAATTTCAAAATCAAGGCTGGTTGCATCAGGTAATTATGTTTCAAAATAACGACTCAAGTTATACCACCATTTATTTATCTTATAAAGATAACTCTCAAAAAATTAAATACGAAGATATTTTCAAAAAGGTAATCTCCAGCCTTGAGTTCCTGTAAATCACGAATTAAGCAAATATTCAGATCTTGTATTTTCCCCTATCTAGTATAGATTTAAATCAGTTAATTAAATTTATATTATGGCAAAAAATAAATCCTCATCGAATAAATCAATCGTTATAGGCTTAGGTTTTCTTGTAATCGGTATCATTGCCTCTTATCGATATATCACAAATAATTCGAGCGCATCCTCAAGTTCTCAAGTGTTGGGTACAAATGTCTCCTCGGTCAGCACTCCATTAACATCCAAGAATTCCAGAGATGAATTTTTTAGTAGTTCATCCGTGGTTAATGCTGAAAGCGAAGTCCTCGTCGGTAAACCGGGAAACTATATTCTCTTGCAGAGATATTGGGTCGATCAAGTTGGTATTTGGCGCGAAATCCCCATCGATAATTCCACTGGTCGTCCAAATTGGGACAAAAGCAGTCCCTGGCATGGTCGAGTATTTTCCGACTATTTACCTGGATCCGGTCCGATTCAAGCCTTTGACGAAATAAATGAATATGGTGTCGCCATTTTACAATCGCTATGGCGAAATAATCTTGGGTATACTCGCCTAGTCCCGATTGACAGCTCTACTGGTATGCCAAAATGGGATGAAGCTGGAATGTGGGGGAAAACCAAAACGGTTCCCGAAATGGCCCCTGGAACTGGCGATGCTCAAGCTTTAAGTGGAATTTATTATCCACAATATGGCAGTATTATGCAGTCAATTGTCCGAGGCAATCGATCATACTGGCGTTGGGAAAAACTTAATCCTGCCAACATCAATGATTGGGCAACTGGTTCGGAAGCCTGGCACGGCCCCACTGCCGCCAATGGAATCCCCGGTTCCGGTGATATTCAATCAATGTCAGAGTATTTGCTTCCTGCTCCCGCCAATCTTATGCATCAAACTTTCTGGCGTGGTGGAAAACGATACGAGCGAGAAGTTCAGCTAAATTCAAGCGGTGCCCCAGATTGGTCCAAACAAACTCCTTGGGCTGTTCTAGATTCTTGGCAACCAATTAAAGGGTTAAATTAATAAGATTTCAATGAGAATTAAAAGGATAGTTACCCTATTAACTATCCTTGCAACAATGTTTATTTGTGTTCTCCTTTGGCTCAATCATAATCTCAATCAACAAACTCTTCAAACAGCCACCAAGCCATTTGTCGGTTGGAAAACCTATGATAATCCGAAATATGGCTATCAGTTCGAATACCCCTCAAATTTAATTGTCGCTGGTGGGCAAGATAGGGTTTCCCTCATTACTCCTACCGGTAATCATATTTATTTTTCTGCAGATTCCGATACTTCTTCCACCATTGCCCAATATTTAGCAAAAACCGACAAATTTTCCCAAACGGCCTGGGAAAATTCACCATCTATCAGAGTCAAAACTACTAAAAAAACCGTAATTAATGGTTTAAATTGTATTCAACGAGTCGAAGATGACTTGGCTGTTGGTCTTGAATCTACCAATACTTATTTTAAAAATAATATGAGTATTGTTATCTCGACCTTTATGGCTATTCCCGCAGACGATTCTGCTTCTGATGAGCAAACCTATTCTCAAATCCTTTCCACATTTAAATTTATCGAAACAGTCGCCGGATTTCAAACCAATACCTGTTGCTCTTGCCCCACTAAAATAAATAAGTCATTAATTGGAACAGACGGTTGGGTCATCTACCAAAAGGGTAAAAATTATTCTCAGCTATTGCCAAAAAGCTGTGACAAAGTTTATTGTGCCCCCTGTCCACCTGAAGATTAGCCATCTTTTCTGCTATTATTTTTCTATGAATAATAAAAAAATCGCGATACTTTTCTCAACGATTGCCATTTTATTTGTTTCCGTCTTATATTTACTCTACCTAAATTTTCAAAAGCCAGCCCTGCCTATAGCTTGCACTCTTGACGCCAAAATTTGCCCCGATGGTTCCGCAGTTGGTCGGATTGGTCCAAGTTGCCAATTCCAACCTTGCCCTGTGACTTCTGCCGCCCCAAATCCCACTTCCAACCAAAACTCAAATTGGAAAATCTATAAAAATAGTCTTTACGAATTTCGCTACCCCGATAATTTAAAATTAGATGAAAATAATTTACTGCCGACAATATCTCACTCAATTCCATACAAGAACAATGGTGGATGTGACATGTCTGGTTTGGCGCCAACCTTAAATAATTTAACCGACTTTAAAGTAACCTTTGATATTAAACCTGCCAATTTCTATCCATATTCTACCAGCGAAGGACAAGTTACTTTTGGTAATTTAACTGGGAAGTACTATACCAACGGAGTCGAGGGTTGTGGTCAAATTGAATATTATTTTCCTTTGGACAACAAAACTTTAGTCGTCAAAAAGACTTTAATTCAGGCATTAGAATTTAGTTCTCAGGCTGACTCAATAATAAAGTTACCTGACGTTATCTCACCGGCTAAATCGAAAGAAATTTTTTCCCAAATTCTCTCCACCTTTAAATATACCCCTAACGATAGTGCTGATGGCTATAAAGCTTACTCCAACAATCAGTTTGGCATTAGCTTTAATTATCCGGAAAATTATTCCCTAAGCGAAAACTCTCCAAACGACAACAATCATTCATATTATATTTCGGTAATGAGCCCAATTGACATGACCAACCGTAAAGGTTACGAACTTCAAAATGGCGAGCTAAAAGTTGAATTTTGGATCAGTTCTAAAACCACTAATCAAAGTTTAAGTAGTTACTTCGATGAGCAAGTAAAACAGACCAATCTTGATCAAGCTGGCATTGGCGCCAAAGTTCTCTCGGCCAAAGATTTGACCATCGCTGGAATTCCCGCTAAGTCGCTCACTTGGCAAGGACTTGGTCAAGGTACAAACTACTATCTATTCTATAAAAATAATATTATTACCATTAATCAATTTCCCGCAGTCACTACACTCCAAGCAGATTTCAACAAAATCCTTTCAAGCATTAAATTTACTCCATAAAACTGCTATTATTTTTTATGGATAAAAAAATTGTCTTTCTTTTCTCCTTAGTCGGCATTTTATTTGTCATGGTTCTGTATTTGCTTTTTCAAAATTTAAATCAAAAAACCGTTGTTGTTTATGCTCCAACTCCTACATCAATTCCCCAACCAACAACTGTCGCCGGCGCCGTCCCCACTTCTGGTTCAAATACAAATTGGAAAACTTACCACAATTCAACTTACAATTTTTCCATTGATTATCCTTCCGACTTTTCATTAAGAAGCTCTGGACCAAATATTTCCCAAGAACAGTTGAACAATCAAGAAACAATTTCTGGGACAATTGCTCCATCGTATGACACCATAACTTTTTCAAACACCGCAAAACAACTTCGGCTCGGTATTTTTCATCAGCAAAATGATTTATCTGGTGGGTATGATGGCTCTTGCGGCAGTCAATTTGCTGATAAAACCCTTGTCGATAAAACTCAAAACACTCCCATCCAATATCGAGAAATTCAACAACAATCTGGTACAACTATCACACTTCAATATTGTTTTTTTAATGCCGACAAAAACCTATTAGTTTTATCCACCGATAATGACTCTTCAAATAAACTTGCCGAATCAAAACAACTTTTTGACCAAATTCTCTCATCTTTAACTTTTAGCAATATTAAAGAAATCTCAACACCTACACCCACTCTAAAATTAACAAAAATAAATATTCTCGACACATCTACTTGGAAGCAATTTTCCTGTGGCCCGATCAGTTACAAACTACCGGAAAATTTATTGCCCAATTGTGAAAACTCTACCTCTGGTTCTTACAACATTAAAATCGCCAACCAACCTGGTTATTTTGGTTATACAATTTATATAAACAATTATGACGGCGGTTCTCGCCGACAATATTGGATAAATAATATGAAAGCCACCTCATCTGAAATTTCCAAGTATGTCAGGTTTCAAGAATCTCAATTCGGTAATGTTGTCGGCCTTGATGTTTTTGCCTCCAACGGCTGGTGGCAAGGTGGGTATGCTAGTCCCATTCTTATCGCTCAAGATAAAACCATTGTTTCAATTTATGGCAGTCGCAATTATGACGAAGTCACTGGCAAAATTACTCGCTGGGACATTACTGACACTATCGCCTCAACTATCAAATTCTTATGAAAAACTTAGTTAAAGTAATATTGGCTACGATAATATTACTTTTCCTTGTTATAAATTTGACTCCAGGTTATTTTCAATATAATTGCACCTGCGCTTGTAATCAGTTTAGAATCGTCTATTCGCGGCAAATGTTTTGTAAACCATGTTTTCAAATATGCACCATTCCAGGCAAATCTCCTGTTCAGTCTTTTTTGTTATTCCTTAATAATTTTGACTACAATAAATAGAATATGGACAATAAAAAAATTACCCTGCTTTTTTCCCTCGTTGCCATTTTATTTGTCATTGTGCTTTTTTTACTTTATAAAAACTACAAACAAAATATCATTAATGACTACGATCTGATTCCTACCTCGGTTCCTCAGCCAACTTCTGTCTCAGTTATAGCGACGGTCAGTCAAACTGCAAATGCCCCCGAAACCAATCTGTCTGGAAGTATAATCATCAAACCAAATCCCTCTGATCCGAACAAATCAGACATCTATTCAAAGGACTACACATCCGGTGCCGAAAAGTACTTTATGACAATTAATGACCGAATTTATAAAGAGGGGAATTTTTACAGCTTTAAATATGAATATAAGCAGGGATACATATATTTAATAAAAGATACTCAAAACATATCCGAACTATGGAAATACGATAGTTCGGGCAACGGCACTAAGTTATATTCTGATTTTAGTGGCTTTATGGTCTCAAATAATAGTCAATTTATTGCCCTAACTACGAACAAAAACTCCGTTATAATTACCGACATCAACGGCAGAGTCCTAAGAGAATATACCGGAAGTCAAATAATTCCCAGCAATGACGGAAATTTGTCGGCAGAAACATTTAAATGGTCACCGGACGATAAATTATTCTTCGGCAGAATCAGTTTGGCTACCCAAACTCAAGGAATATTTAAAATAAATGTTAGCGACTGGTCGTATAAAATCTATGATACTTCAAAGCTACCCATCGGCATGTCTATGGACATTAACTCTAGTGGCGACAAACTAACATTCGATAACGTCCCTTTTATGTTTGACGTTGACACTGCCAATGCTTTTGAAAAATCCAAAACGAAGGTAAGCTTATATGTTTACAACCTTGAAATAGGTTCTACTAAAATCATTAATACTTCTATTGCTAAGTCATTTCATCCCACCTGGAAGAATTCGAATACGGTTGAGTACGATGATCCAAATGGTACTAGTCGGCTAACATATTCCCTAAATTAGTCAATAAATCATCTTCTTGCTCTGCCTAATCAATGCGTATATAATAATGAACATTCGGCGAGCGGTTGGAACATAACTCGTCTTATCTTTAGTTATTAATCAAATTTTCTGATGCCTACCGCAAAAAGAACCTCTTGGGGTAAAAAATATCCCCATCTCCCGAAGCTTGATTTAATTAAAATCCAAAAAGATTCCTGGAACGATTTCCTTCAAAACGAACTCTCGACGACCATTAAAACCATTTCTCCTATCTCCGATTACACTGGTAACAACTGGCAATTGGAACTTGGCGAACTTAGTTTTGATCCTCAACCTGTTTCTCCCGATACTGCCAAACACAAAGGCTTAAACTACGTCCTGCCCATCAAAATTAACGCGAAATTAACCAACAAACGTACCGGTGATGTTAAAGAAGAAAATGTTTTCTTCTTAAACCTGCCGACCATGACCGAAGAGGGTACCTTTATTATTAATGGTATCGAAAGGGGAGTCATCAATCAATTAGTCCGCTCTCCCGGTGTTTATTTCACTTCCGAAACCGACGCTGCCACTGGTAAAAATTTATACAACGCCGAAATTCGTCCGGTCCGTGGTTCTTGGCTCGAATTTTTCATTGGTAAAAAAGATGTTGTTTTTGCTCGTATCGACCGCAAAAAGAAATTTCCCGCTACTATTATTCTCCGTGCTGCCTGTGGCATGGGCGACAAACAATTAGTTGGCGAATTTTCTGATTTCATCAATGGCACAATTTCCGCCGATCCTTCAAAGAATTCAGAAGAGGCTATTCTCGAGTTCTACCGTAAACTTCGACCCGGTGAGCCAGTCGTTTTGGAAAATGCTCAAAAATTTTTCCAAGAAAGATTTTTTGACCTCCGTACCTACGAATTAGGCAATGTTGGCCGTTACAAGATCAATAAGAAATTTGGTTTTAAATTTGATGATGCTCAAAAAGAAAATTGGGTCTTAAAGAAAGAAGATTTGGTTGCGACCATCAAATATTTAATCCAACTTCAAAAAGGTGAAGTTACCCGAATTGATGACATTGACTCACTTGCCAATCGTCGTTTACGTCGTTGTGGTGAAATTATTTCCCAAATTGCCATCCGTCCTGCCTTAGCTCGTTTCGAAAGAATGATCAAAGAAAGAATGTCTTTGATCTCCACTAAAGAAAAACCCTTGCCCTCACAGATGATCAACCCTCAACCGTTGATTTCATCATTAAATACTTTCTTTAGAAGCAACCAATTATCCGCTATTTTGGATCAAACAAATCCTTTGTCGGAAATTGATTTACTCCGTCGTGTTACCGTCGTTGGTATCGGTGGTTTAACCCGCGAGCGGGCTGCCTTCTCCATCCGCGACGTTCATTCCAGTCAATATGGTCGGATTTGTACCGTCCGTTCTCCAGAAGGTCCAAACATCGGTTTGGTTACTTACTTAGCTTTGTATGCCACCGTCAATAAATATGGTTTTATCGAGGCCCCATTCAGAAAAGTCGTCAAACAAGGCAAAAACTACAATATCTCCGATGATATGGTCTTTTTAGACGCGGAAGACGAATATCCAGCATATATTACTCACTTAGGTGTCAAAATTGACGAAAATAATAATATCAAACAAGACTGGGTTCCAATTCGTCACGAAGGTGAGTTTTCCGAAGGTCCAATCGATTTAGTCAGCTACATTGATCTCGTTCCTAATGAAATTGTTGGTACTTCAGCTTCCTTAATTCCTTTTGTAGACCATGATGATGCTACCCGTGCCCTCATGGGTTCGCACATGCAGACCCAAGCTGTTCCACTAGTCAATCCTCAGTCACCAATTATTGGCACTGGTATGGAAGGCGCGATTGCTACTGCCATGAATCGATCGTTAATGGCCAACCATCCTGGTAAAGTTACTTATGTCGATGGCGCCAAAGTTGTGGTTACTCTCGACACCAAACTTGCCAAAGAGGAAGTCGGCAATCATTCAGAAATCAGTTCCGACGGCAAAACCGAAACTTATTACTTGCTTAAATTCGAAAGAACTTCACCCTACGGTACCTGTTACAACCAAAAAGTTAATGTTAATGTCGGCGATGAAGTTAAAAAAGGCGACGTTCTCATCAACGGTCCTTCAACTGATGACGGCGAATTGTCTATTGGTCGCAATTTATTAGTCGCTTATGCATCCATCGATGGTCTATCTTACGAAGATTCTTTCTTAATTTCCGATCGTTTGGTCAAACAAGACGTTTTAACCAACATTCAGATTTATGAAAATACTGCCAATGTTGTTGAAACCAAGCTTGGTTCTGAAGAATTAACCAAAGACATTCCTAATGTTTCCGAAGCTGAATTGGCCAAATTAACCAACGACGGTATCGTTATGATTGGTGCCACAGTTGGCCCCAACGACATCTTAGTCGGTAAAGTCGAACCTCGCGGCGAAAAAGAATTGTCTGCGGAAGAAAGACTTTTACGCGCCATCTTCGGCGAAAAAGCTCGTGAAGTCAAAGATACTTCTCTCCGGGTTAGTAATGGTGAAGGTGGAGTCGTCATCAAAGTCGATGTTCTCGACAAAGAAGCTGGCGATGAACTCGATCCCGGTGTCAACAAAGTTGTCAAAGTTTATGTCGCTCAAATCCGTCGCATTCAAGAGGGCGATAAAATCGCTGGTCGTCACGGAAACAAGGGTGTCATTTGCCGCATCATGCCCGAATATGACATGCCACGTCTAGCCGACGGCACTCCCGTCGACTTAGTTATGTCACCTTTGTCAGTTATTGCTCGTATGAACTTGGGTCAGATTCTCGAAGTTACCCTTGGTTATGCTGGGTATACACTCGGCAAAAAATATGCCGTTCCTGTTTTCGAAAAATATACTGAAGGTCAAATTGCCAACGAGCTCAAAGAAGCTGGTTTGTCAGTCACTGGCAAAACCCAGTTGTATGATGGACGCACTGGCGATGCCTACGATCAACAGGCTGTGGTTGGCATTGGCTACATTGTCAAATTAGTCCACATGGTCGACGATAAAGTTCATGCCCGTTCGACTGGACCATACTCTTTAGTCACTCAACAACCTCTCGGCGGTAAAGCTCGTATGGGTGGTCAGCGCTTGGGCGAAATGGAAGTTTGGGCCCTTGAAGCTCATCGTGCCGCTTCGACTCTCCAGGAAATGTTGACCATTAAATCTGATGATATTGAAGGTCGGACTCATGCCTTCCAAGCCATCATCAAAGGTCTTCCCATTCCTGAGCCTGCCATTCCCGAATCATTTAAAGTCTTAACCAAAGAGTTAGCCGGCCTAGCTATCGACATTTCCCCCGTCGGCGTCACTGAGCACGAAGACCTCAGCCCCGACCAAGTCGTTAGCGAAGATCAAAGCTCCGTTAATAATAGTCAACCAGTCGTTGTCAGCGATGTTGACACCACTTCCAAGGAGGAGGAAAACTAATTATGTTTAAATTTAAAAGCATGACCGATTTTACCGGTCTCAAAATTAAATTAGCTTCACCTAGCGACATCCTCTCTTGGAGTTATGGTGAAGTCTTAAAACCAGAAACTATTAATTATCGTAGCTGGCGTCCCGAGAAAGACGGTCTTTTTTGTGAAAAGATTTTTGGGCCATCCCACGATTATGAATGTTACTGCGGCAAATACAAAAAAATCCGATTCAAAGGAATTATTTGCGACAAATGCGGAGTCGAAGTCACCACCTCTAAAGTTCGTCGTGAGCGTATGGGTCACATTACCCTCGCCGCTCCCGTCACTCATTTGTGGTACCTTCGCAACACTCCCTCACCTTTGAGCATTATTCTCGATGTTCCTCAAAAAGAACTCGAAGCTGTTGTTTATTTCACCAAATATTTGGTCACCAGCGTTGATAATGACAAACGCAAAGAGGCTCTAAATAATTTAGGAGTCAATGCCAAAAAACGCATCGAGCAAATTGAAGTCGACACCAAAAAAATGATTGCCGACAAAACTACTCAAACTGCCGAAGAAAAGGTAACTCTTAAAGACAAAATCAAAAACAAAGACCAGCTTTTAATCGCCACTGAAGAGCGCGAAGTTCGCCTAAAGCAAGAAGTTCAGAAAATCGAGAACAAAGCTACCACCGAAAAGAATCGCATCGAAAGTCTCATGAAATTTTTAGAAGACAAGATTCGTTCTATTGAAGTTTTATCCACTGTTTCCGATGAAGAAAGCTTTTATTTGTCCCAGTTTAAGGCTGATATCTTCTATACCAGTAGTATGGGTGCCGAAGCTATTTTTGATGTTCTCAAAAATCTTGATTTGCCCGCCTCGGTTAAAAATCTCAAAAAAGAATTAGCCAAAACTAGCAGTAAAGTCAAAAAGAAAAAGATCATGTACAAAATCCGTATTTTAAACGGCATGATTGACAACGAAATCGAAGCTTCTTGGATGGTTTTGACTAATATTCCGGTTATTCCACCAGATTTACGTCCCATGGTTCAATTGACCGGTGGTCGTTTTGCCACTTCCGATTTGAATGACTTATATCGCCGATTGATCAACCGTAACAATCGTCTTAAAAAGCTCTTAAAACTCGGCGCCCCCGAAATTATTTTGCGCAACGAAAAACGGATGCTTCAAGAATCTGTCGATACTTTAATCGACGCTCAAAAAAGCTCTAAAAACAAACGCAAATCAACCAAGCGTACTCCTCGTGCGTTGTCCGATTTGCTTCGCGGTAAAAAAGGTCGTTTCCGACGCAATCTGTTGGGTAAACGTGTCGATTATTCCGGTCGTTCGGTCATCGTTGTTGGTCCAGATTTGAAATTAAATCAAGTTGGTCTTCCCAAAGAAATTGCTCTGGAAATTTATCGTCCCTTTGTTCTTCGCGAATTAATCGTCACTGGTTTAGCCGCTAATATCAAAAGCGCCAAAAACCTCATCGATCATCGCGTTTCCGAAGTCTACGATATTTTGGAAAGAATCACTAAACACAGCTATGTTCTCTTAAACCGCGCTCCCACCTTGCACAAGCTGTCAATCCAAGCCTTCAAACCAATTTTAACCGATGGTTTGGCAATTAGATTGCATCCTTGTATGTGTGCCGGCTTTAATGCTGACTTTGATGGCGATCAAATGGGCGTCCATTTGCCTTTGTCTGAAGCCTCTCTACGCGAAGCCAAAACTTTAATGTTGCCTTCACACAATTTGTTGAAACCCTCTGATGGCAATCCTATCTCCATTCCCGGCCAGGAAATGGCTGTGGGTTGTTATTACATCACTTCCATTCAGGAAGAAGATTTGCCCAAATCCTTAGTCGAAGGTTTTGATGGATTATCGATATTTGCCGACAAAGAAGAAGCTATTTTAGCCTATCAATCAGGTAAAATTACTCTCCGCGAATTAATCGCTGTCCGCATTGAAAACAAAATTATCAAAACTACCTACGGTCGCATTTGGTTCAACACCATTGTGCCCAAGGAATTTGGTTATCTTAATGAATCTATGGCAGGTAAAAAATCGGTCTCCGATTTGGTTATCCGTACCATGGAACAAGTTGGTCGCATGCGCGCCGTCCGTTTGATTGATGATCTTAAAGACGTTGGTTTTGAGGGTTTTACCCTTTCCGGTATCTCCTTATCAATGTCTGACTGCGGTTACTTACCCGGCAAAGAAGATATTATTCAAGCTGCCAACAAACGCGTTTTGGAGATTGAAGACAATTACAAAATGGGTTTAATCAGCAATGACGAGAAGAAGCGTTTAAGCCAAGCTATTTGGATGGAAATCACCGAAGATATTGCTGAAAAAACTTGGGCCACTCTCGGCGCCGATTCTCCTTTAAGAATCGTCTCCGCCGCTGGTATCAAGCGTGCTTCCAAAGACCAAGTCAAACAGTTATCCGGTATGCGAGGTTTAATGAGCGATCCTATGGGTCGAATCGTTCCCCTTCCTACCAAAAGCAACTTCCGTGAAGGCTTATCTGTCTTTGAATATATTACCGGTGCCCGGGGTACCCGCAAAGGTCTCGCTGACACTGCTCTAAGAACCGCTGATGCTGGTTACTTAACCCGTCGTTTAGTCGATGCCGCCCATGTCTGTATTACTCGTGAAGACGACTGTGGCACCACTAAATTCATCACTATAGATAAAAACGACAAAGGCCGCGAACGTTATTTCGGTCGCCGCATTCTTGGTCGTATTCTCGCCACTGATGTTCTTGATCTCAAAGCTGGTACGCTCTTGGACAACGACATGGTTGCCAAAATCGAGGCTGACGCTACTGTCACTTCGGTTGATGTCCGTTCACCTTTGACTTGTAAAGCAATTGTCGGCATTTGTAACAAGTGTTATGGTTGGGATCTTTCCAACCGCAAGCTGGTCAAAGTCGGCGTTCCTGTTGGTGTCATTGCCGCTCAATCAATCGGCGAACCTGGTACTCAGTTAACTCTCCGCACCAAACACACTGGAGGTGTCGTCGGTGTTGACGTGACCCAAGGTTTACCTCGTATTCAGGAGCTATTTGAAATTCGCACTCCCAAAGTTCCTTCGCCTCTCGCCGAAATTAGTGGCAAGGTTAAAGTCAAAGAAAACATTGACGGCTACGAAGTTAAATTAACCGGTAAAGATGAAAATAAAGTCACCAAAACCGTTACTTATCTTCTCCCCACCAATGTCAACTTATTGGTCAACGATGGCGATTTAATTGCCCAAGGCACCCAATTATGTTCCGGCTCACTTGATGTCCGCGAAATTTTGGAAGTTAGAGGTATCGAAGCTGCTCAAAAATACCTCATCGATTCTATTCAATCTGTTTACGAATCTCAGGGTATTTCTGTCCACGACAAACACATCGAAGTCATGGTCAAAGAAATGAGCGACAAGATCAAGATTGAAGACCCAGGTGACACCAATTTCTTATATGGTCAAATTATTACCAAAGCAGTTTACATGGCTGAAAATGCCAAAGCTAAGGCAAAATCAAAAGATGCCAAACCAGCGCGTGGTAAGAAAATTCTCCTAGGTTTGATCCAAACCGCTCTCTCTACCGGTTCTTGGTTGTCAGCCTCTTCATTCCAGCAAACGACCTCAGTTTTGACCGAAGCATCGCTGCTTGCTGAAGTTGATAACTTGATTGGTCTCAAGGAAAATGTTATTATCGGACGTCTTATCCCTGTCAACAGGCGAGAGATTTTAAAACAAAACCATGCCAACCTTTAACCAACTAGTCAAATCAGGTCGAAAAGTCCGCGTCTTAAAATTAAAAGCCGCTGCTTTACGCAACAACTTTAATAGTATTAAAAATCGTACTGTCGCCAGTTTCAACCCCTTCAAAAAAGGGGTTGTGACTGTGGTCAAAACCATGACGCCTAAAAAACCTCATTCGGCTTTACGTAAAGTTGCTAGAATCAAATTAAGCAACCACAGCACTGTCACTGCCTACATTCCTGGTATTGGTCACAACTTGGCTGAACACGGCATCGTTTCCATCCGTGGCGGTCGTGTTCGAGACTTGCCTGGTATTCGTTATCATGTTATCCGTGGAAAGTATGATGCCGGTGCTGTTGCCGGTCGCTTACAATCCCGCAGCAAATACGGTGCTAAACGCCCCGCAAAAACTGCCGCTTAAAATTAATTAACTAAAATATATGTCACGTAAAGGTCAAACCAAACCCCGAGAGATCGTTCCCGACACTCTCTACAACAGTATTACTGTCGCCAAAATCATCAATTATTGTATGTATGATGGCAAAAAAACTCCCGCTGAAAAGGAAGTTTATGAAGCTTTAGATATTTTAAAGAAAGAAACCAAATCAGACGATATTATGGTCACCTTGGAACAAGCTCTCGATAATATCAAACCCAAAGTTGAAGTCCGTCCCAAACGTATTGGTGGTGCTGTCTATCAAGTCCCCACCCCAGTTCGTGGCCCTCGTCAATTATCCTTGGCTATTCGCTGGTTAATCACCAGTTCTCGTAATTTGGCTAACAAACAGTTCCATTCCTTTGGCAAAAAAATCGCTAATGAATTATTGGCTGCCCTCAAAAATGAAGGTGCCTCAGTCACCAAGCGTACTGAAGTCGAACGTATGGCCGAAGCCAACAAAGCCTTCGCCCACATGCGTTGGTAAGGCCGCAGGCCGCAATCCCGGTCGAAGCACCGGGATAACTACCTAAATTTTAAACTCCCTCAGCAATGGGGGAGTTTTAGTAACAAATCATATCAATTGATGTATAATCTCGATAATTACTATTTTCTAGATCAAAAAATATCATATGTCTCTATGTATTCGCGAACAATTACGAGAACAATTTAACCAACACCTTAAAAAAATTTTTCCGATCCAAGTCTTGTCGATAGAAGAATAGAAGCTGAAAAATGGGTTAAAGAACAAGGTTCTTTTGCAAATGGTTATGGTCAAATTTTATCTCGCGGAAAATGTGAAAAGTGTGGCCAATTTCCCTATGTAGTTGAGGGTGGCCGAATCCTATTCAACCAGGGCAATCCATCATGTAAAGAATCGTCAAGTCCAGATTCTGTACTCTAAAATAACTTTTTAATAACCCTCAGTCATGGGGGTTATTTTTTTAAATTTGTGCTAAAATCACCAACATAATGGCAGAATATAGTAAAATACTTAAAGAAAATTTAGTGAAAAAGTATCGAATTGAAGAGATAAATTTGACAGCTGGTGAACAAGTTATTGATATCGATTTGACTGTCGCTTATGCAGTTGGTGAGTTAATTACCAATAGTGTTGAAAAAGGAGCCACCCATGTTCGGGTTGTCCTTGAAGGAAGCACCATTGATGTTTCGGATAATATTATCCATCCTGCCGATAGTGTCGGAATTATTATCGCAAATGTAAATAGTGAAAGCCCAATAAGCACCAAACCACCTGGATCTTATGGACAAACCGAGCATGGCAATGGAATATTTTACACACGTCATATGTTACGACAGGATGGTCATGACTTACTGTTCAGATCAAATAAAGGAAATATTATTGCTCAAATAAACTTGGGTACTAGATAATTTATTATATTATTTGTGCTAACATTATTTAATGTCATTATTCTCCAAACCGAAAGCCGTTCTTTGGCCCAAAGACAAATCCGTCAACCTCTACCTCGATAAATCCGAAAATAACGTTTTTTCTCTCGACCTAAATTTATGGCAAGCACTTACCCCTGCCGAATTGCAATCCGTTGATTTGCTCTTATCTCAAAATAATGTCGACACCTGCAGCATTTTAATTCCCGACGATATTGTTTTTACTAAATCCTTTATTTACGATTCGGAAATTACCAGTATCGACAAAGCCGAAGTCATTGGTCTCGCCAAAAGCTTTATCGATTTTAAAATTGCTCCCGAATGTCTCGATTATAAATTAATTCCATCCTCCGGTAAAACCATTATTCAAGCCCATATTTTTGAAAAAGACAAACTCAGCGCCCTGGAAACTAATTTAAAATCCCTTCATCTTAAATCCTACAATTTTGAATCGGTCTCCCAATCTGTCGCCAAAATTATCTCTGAGAATTTTGCCAACGAATATTTTCTTATCTATCCTCTCAATCAAAACGAATTTACCCTGCTTTTAGCCAAGGGGGATTCGGTCTATCTCACCTCCAATCTTAAAGGATCTCCTCTCGAAGTCCAAAAAATCGTCAACTACTCCAAACTCTATTTTTCTACTCCCACCACTAAATTCTATGTTCCTTCCGATCCTGTCTTGGAAATTAGCGCCACCAGTGCCCTTGATAAAACGCCCTTCAATCAGGGTCAAATTGCTCTCGACCACAAAAAGTCTGCCAACTTACCTCTACCAGTTTTAGGTTTAATGTCTCTAAATCAACCTCAAACTGTTATAATTAATCCAGTTGATAAAAGTTTAGCTAAACCAAAAAATATGGACAACAAAAAAAACATCCTTCCTTTTATTGCTGTATTTGTCATTACCGCGGTCATTGCCTCGGTCATTATTTGGTTTGTACTCAACAAAAATAATACTGCAGCTCCTGCCCCTGAAGTTTCCACTCCCTCACCCGTTCCCACCGCCATCGTCATGGCTCCCACCGACACCCCAGTTCCTACTGTTACCAGCATCAGCAAAAAAATTAAGATTCAAGTTCTCAATGCAACTGACATAAATGGTCAAGCTACTTTGCTAAAAGAGAAATTAGTTAAGCTCGGCTTTACCAGCGTCGCTGTGGGCAATAGTAAAGACAAATTGACGGCTAATCAGCTCAAAGTTAAATCCGCCGATGTTGGGGCTTATTTTGCCTCTCAACTTACTGGCTACTTTGACATGACTCCCACTACCGATTTAACTAAAACTTCTACCTACGATGCCGTCTTCTACATTGGCACTGATTTGAGTACTGGCACCATGGCCCCCTCAGCCACTACCTCGGCTGCTCCGACCGCGAAGCCCACAGCCAAGGTTACCGCTAAACCCACGGTCAAACCTACCGCCACAGTCACTCCATAATTATGAAGTTACTGGTTACCGGAGGATTAGGCTTTATCGGTTCTAACTTCATTCGCTACTGGCTGTCACGTCATCCTTCCGACGTGGTTGTTAATCTTGATAAAGTTACTTATGCTGCCAATCCGGAAAACTTAGCCGATATTAAAAATAATTACACTTTTGTTCAGGGCGACATTCTTGATGTAGAATTGCTTGATAAAATATTGCCCAGAACAGACTTAATTGTCCA
Organism: Candidatus Shapirobacteria bacterium; assembly: GCA_903825325.1. Classification (GTDB taxonomy): domain Bacteria; phylum Patescibacteriota; class Microgenomatia; order UBA12405; family UBA12405; genus UBA2283. Next base: position 19,322 of record CAIKAI010000038.1, read on the forward strand.
TTTTGCCGCCGAATCTCACGTTGACCGATCGATTGACGACCCGCTTTTATTTGTCAAAACTAACGTCTTAGGCACATATACTCTTTTGTCTGCCGCCAAAAAATACGGTAATATTCGTTTTCATCACATTTCGACCGATGAAGTCTTTGGCTCGATACCTCTCGACTCCACGGCCCAATTTTCTGAATCTACTCCATATGACCCTTCTTCTCCTTATTCTGCTTCCAAAGCCTCATCTGACCATTTCGTCCGTGCCTTTGGCAAAACTTTTGGTTTACCGATCACCATCACCAATTGCTCCAACAACTACGGACCTTTTCAGCACCCCGAGAAATTGATTCCTCGCATGATCACCAATCTAATTGATGGTCAAAAAATTCCTGTATATGGTGCCGGGCAAAATTTTCGCGACTGGCTTTACGTTAACGATCATTGTTCCGCCATCGAAGCCGTCATTCAAAAAGGCAAATTAGGCGAAACCTATTGTGTTGGTGGTCTTAAAGAAACGAGTCGCAACATTGACTTGGTCAAAAAAGTTATCAAATTAATGGGCAAAAGTGACGATCAAATCGAATTTGTCGCCGATCGTCCCGCCCACGATAATTATGCCGTTAGTTGGGACAAAATCCTTACTGAACTTGGCTGGGAACCACAAGAGACACTCGAATCAGGTCTTCAAAAAACCGTCGATTGGTATCTGACCCACGAGTCCTGGTGGCGCTCCGCCAAAACTGAAGCCGAAGCCTTTTACAAAAAACTTAATGATTATAAAAATTTAAAAAAATGAATTTTCAAAAATCACCCAAAATCGACGGCCTAGTAATAATTGAACCCCAAGTTTTTGGCGATAATCGTGGAAATTTCTTTGAATCGTATAGTAAAAAAATATTTAACGACGCTGGCATTAATGCCGAATTTGTCCAAGACAATCAATCTTTTTCTTCGCAAGTCGGAACTTTACGGGGAATCCATCTACAGTACGGCGACATGTCGCAAGCTAAACTTGTTCGAGCTATACAAGGAAAAATTTTTGATGTTGCCGTCGACCTTCGCGATGGTTCCCCCACCTACGGTCAATGGGAGGCACATGAATTGTCATCCGAAAATAATCACATGTTTTATATCCCTCGCAATTTTGGTCATGGTTTTATGACCTTAACTCCCGACGTTGTTTTTTCCTATAAATGTGACAATTATTACGACAAAGCTTCGGAAAAAGGCATTATCTGGAACGATCCGACTCTCAATATTACCTGGCCGCTTTCAGTCGATCCGGTTCTCTCCGACAAAGATAAGTTATTACCCACCTTCGATTTATGGAAATAATCGGCACTGGCTTATCTGGTTTAATCGGCTCTCGTTTAGTTGAATTAATCCCTGATACTAACTTTACCGATATTTCCCTCGATTCGGGTTTAGACATATTGAAGCCCGAAACACTCGAACAACTATTTCAAGACAGTCCCGCCAAAATTGTCGTTCACTTTGCCGGATTCACCGATCTCAATGCGGCTTGGAATCAAAAAGGGGACAAATCCGGTCTCTGCTATCAACTAAATGTCGTTGGCACTCAAAACATCGTCAATTTGTGCCAAAAATACGGCAAACATTTAGTTCACATCTCTACCGATTATGTTTTTGATGGCGCCAAATCAACTGCCTATGTTGAAACTGATCAAACCAATCCTCTCGATTGGTACGCCGAGACAAAGCTGTTGGCTGAAAATATTATTCCCCCAGAGTTCACTGTAGTTCGTACCGCCTCACCTTACCGTGCCAAATATGACCCTAAAGTCGATCTGGTTCGAAAAATGATTAGTAAATTATCTCAAGGCCAAACCTGTAGTTTATTTTCCGATCAAGTTTCCACTCCCACCTTTATCGACGATCTTGCATTAGGACTCGCCAAAGTATTTGCTGCTCCTAAACCAGGCATTTACCATTTGGTCGGTTCATCGAGTCAATCAATTTATCAAATGGGTTTGCTCATCGCCAAAATATTTGGTTTTGATCCCAATTTAGTTCAGGCTAGCTCACTGGCCGACTATCTAAAAACTCCCAACGCTCGGCCTTATCCACCCCATCTGGAAATCTCCAATCAAAAATTCATCACAGATTTTGGCTATACCCCCAAAACCCTTACTGAGGGTCTGACTGAATTAAAACTGCAACTTTCTCTCCTTCCCTCACCGCAAAATTAGTTCCTCGGTCTTCCGGATAGATCATCGCAAAATTCGCTTGAAATATCTTGTTTTCGTCGCCCCTGTCAAGGGGAGATGCCCGCAGGGCAGAGGGGTTTAACTCAGGAATTTGGTAATTCGTCGTGACCACATGTTGTGCATTTCTAAATTTCCACACCCAATTTTCCTCAATTAGTTTTTCATCAAACTTGGGAAAAATCTTTTTTAAATAGTCAAAAAACAACTTTTTGATTTGTTCATCATTTTTATCCATCAGGCCACCTTCATTTGGCAGATATGTACCCATATAATAGACATTCTTGTCACCGTACTCTTTTTTATCGATCAAATTGGTGTGCTGGATAAAGCAAAGAAAAGGGGATTTGACATCATTAATATTATGCCAATAATACGGTGACAACGACTGTTTACTGGTAAACACCACATTAATTGCCCCCAAATATTCTACTTCTTTAGAAGGTCCGGTGTACAGCACCTTATCAAAATCTTTTTCAATTTTTTCTAAATCAACGACTTTGTTTAAAATAATTTTTCCATTTATTTTTTTTGCCAATTCATCAGCCACGATTCTAAATCCTCCCTCAAAATAGCCTAATTTTGCCGAATTTCCCCGAGTATGTATTCTTGCCCATAGCCAGGCCATCGACACTACTTGATATTTATCATGAAATTTTCCTCTCAGTAATGGCTCCCAAATTACTTTATAAGCGCTATCACCACACCACTTTTTCATCCACTCCACTGCGGTTACCGATTCATATTTATGCCAATTATTGTCATATTGCAGCCATAATTTCACTAAACCCAATCTAATTTTTGCCACCATACTTAACGGCTTAAAATTTAGTAAATCTTTCGCCCCCATAAATGGGTAAACTTTTTTATCGTAGTATAAGGCGGTTTTTTCTTCGTGCCATTTCAATTTTTTTTCTAACCCCAATTCTTTGGTTAAGTTAATAATATAGTTATCGGTCGAAAAAATATGATGGTAAGCTTTTTCCAAAGAAGTATTGCCAATTTTGAATCCCCCCATTAATCCGCCAATATCACTCGATTTTTCAAAAATAGTCACCTGATGTCCTTTTTGACTAAGTCTGTATCCCGCCACCAGTCCCGTCATCCCCGCGCCAATAATTGCAATTTTCATGGTTAATTATAACAATTTGCTATAATATCCACTAACTTAAACCAAAACTATGTCAAACTACGACAACGAAGGCAATCTTCCAACCAGCTATCACGCTCTGACTCGACTTCTTGGTGAATCTCCTTCAAAACTCGCCAATATTGACCATGCTGTTGCTAGACGAGTTAAAGAGTTAATTGAGACTGACCTTGCCAATCTTAAAGATGAAAGTGTTAGACAATATTTAGAGTTGGGATTGCGAACTTGCGATTCAATTCTTAATCCTGAAACGCCAAAACCCGTCCCCGGTCCAACAGTCATCACCGGTGCGAATATCGCCGAAGTTCGGAAGGCCAATCCAATCACCAAAAAAATATACCCACATAAACCAGCTTAATAATCTCAATACTATGTCATTATCCAAAGAACAAAAAAATACACTTGCCAACGAAATGGCTCAATGGATAGCTGCAGGGATATATAAAGATCCTAATCAGTTAGCAGATGCCATCGAGTTTGTTCGTTCGATTACTGGCAAAACCATTAAACCAGGAACAATTCTTGAGAAATTATCTAATGAAAATTCCCCTCTCGATCCTCATTTTGTGGCTCTACCAATTCCACGTCAACCAACTAAAATCGTTGGCAACTATTCACACGCACCAACTTTGAACGGAAAAGCCACTAAAAAAGGTGGTCATGGCGGTTTTGATCACAATCATTAACCAAACCCAGTATTTTTATAACATCTTGTGTTATCATATTTGCACATTCAAGCGGGATTTTAGTGCCCGTTTTTTATTTATAAATTATTCTTATGGCTGACGCTATTAAACTCTCCAAAAACCGCGATGTTCCTATGGACAAAGTCCGTAACATCGGTATTATTGCTCACATTGACGGTGGTAAAACTACTACGACTGAACGTCTACTTTTTTACACTGGCAACATTCACAAAATCGGTTCCGTCGATGCCGGTACTACTACCACCGACACCATGGTTCAAGAGCGGGAGAGGGGAATTACCATCCAATCTGCCTGCGTCACGACCTATTGGCACGACTATCGTATTAATATTATCGACACTCCCGGTCACGTTGACTTTACCGCCGAAGTTGAGCGTTCGCTTCGCGTTCTCGATGGTGCCATCATGATCTTCGACGCCAACGCTGGCGTTCAAGCTCAATCCGAAACTGTTTGGCGCCAAGCTGACAAGTATGGTGTTCCTCGCATTGCCTTTGTCAACAAAATGGACAAAGTTGGTGCCTCTTTTCAAGGTACTCTTGATTCCATTACTGCTAAATTACGCTCGCCGATTGTCGCTATGGTTCTCCCCATTGGTGAGGAACATGCTCATGTTGGCGTCATCGACTTGATGGAAATGAAAATGATTGTCTATGACAAGGACGAAGAAGGTATGGAATTTACCGTCAAAGATGTCACTTCCGAATATCAGGATTCTGCCAAAGCTGCCCGGGCTAAAATGGTCGAAAAGATCGCCGGCGAAGACGAAGCTTTAATGGAAAAATTCTTGAATGACGAAGATATTTCTATTCCAGAATTAAAATCAGCCTTACGTAAGGCAACAATTGCTAGAAAATTATTCCCAGTCTTCTGTGGTGCTGCCTGGCGCAACAAGGGTATTCATCCCATTTTAGACGCGATCGTCGATTATTTACCTTCTCCTTTAGACTTACCACCAATTGATGGCTTTGATATTAATACTCAAGAAAAAATTTCACGCAAACCTATCAAAACTGAACCTTTAGCCGCCATGTTGTTTAAAGTTCAATCCGACGCCCATGTGGGAACTTTGTCCTACGTTCGCGTCTATTCTGGCACCATTAAAGCTGGCTCTGAGGTTTATAATTCCACCAAGCAAAAAACCGAAAGAATCGGCCGTTTACTGTTGATGCATGCCGACAAACGGGAAGGTATTGAAGAAGGTTTCGCTGGCGAAATTATTGCCTGTATTGGTTTGAAAGAATCCACCACCGGCGACACTCTCTGCGACAAAAGTGCCCCTATTTCCTTAAGTCCAATTCAATTTTCCGAACCAGTCATTTCACTCTCCATTGAGCCTGAAACCACCGACGATCAGGAAAAAATGGGTGCCGCCCTTAATCGGCTTGCCATCGAAGATCCTACCTTTAGAGTTTCCTACAACCACGAAACTGGGCAAACCATTATCGCCGGCATGGGGGAACTTTATTTGGACATTATCGTTGACCGTTTGCGCCGGGAATTTGGCGTCGGCGTCAAAACCGGATCGCCTCAAGTTGCCTATCGCGAAACTATTTCTGAAAATGCCGATGGTGAGGGAAAATACATTCATCAATCCGGTGGTCATGGTCAATATGGTCACTGTAAAATCAAAATCGAACCCAAAAATCGCGGCGAAGGCGTCGAATTCATTAATGGTATTAAAGGCGGAATTATTCCCGCCAACTTTATACCCGCTATTGAAAAAGGGGTTAAAGAGACCTTAGTTAAAGGTATTATCGCCGGCTATCCCTGCACTGATTTAAAAATTACTGTTTTTGATGGCTCTTACCATGATGTCGATTCATCGGAAGCTGCCTTCAAACTTGCTGGTGCTTACGCCATCAAAGATGCCTTTGTTCGGGCTAAACCTTTAATTCTCGAACCAATCATGAAATTCGAGGTGGCTACCCCATCCGAATTTTTAGGTACTGTCATTGGTGATTTATCTTCACGCCGCGGCCAAATCAACGGCACTACTGATTCATTAGGCTTTACCACTATCAACGCTTTCATTCCTTTGGAAGCTGTTCGTGGCTATGCGACAGTTATCCGTTCGTTAACTCAAGGTCGAGGTTCGTTCTATATGGAACCATCTCACTACGATCCCGTGCCTCAAGCCATTCAAGCTGCTTTGACGATTAAGACCAATAGTAAGGAATAAAATTAGCTAGTTATTCTAAAATCCCTCAGTCAAAAACTGGGGGATTTTTGTTTGACTAACAAACCACCGCCCGCTATACTTGCTTAAAATTAGGTAACTATCCCATTACAGCAGTTAGATATATGTTTAAGATACATTACGCTCAACTTTGTATCTGATAGGATTATAAGTTAATTAAATTTAAGTGAAATTAAATCTTTGACTTGACTGCATATGTCTATAAGCGGAGCAGCAGGGCGGAATGGTTCAAAAACTACAAAACCTTTATTGTTGGGGTAAGTATAGATACAATTTATAGAAAGTGGGCTGGAAACATTAGGGTCGTATTTACTTGAAGCTGTATTTCCGATTGGGTTGTAGTAACAAATTTGTTTATTAAAGCTGTAACCGTTTATTATCGTTGAATTTGGATCAAAATGACAGCCTGTGGCTGCAATATTACCATCAGAATCTTTACCTGAATCTTTTACGATTGAGTCTGGTAGTTTTGTATAAGAAGAAATCTTTATACCAGAGGATACATCTGTTTTATCGGAATACGAATAAACATCAGTGCTGATTTTTTCCAAAGTGGACAACGATACTTTTAATCATCAATACGTTAACTTATCGTAATTATAAGTTTGGACGACGTTTTCGATTTTGCGGGTGAGCTCGATGACGACGGAAACGACGATGAGGACGGAG
>CAIKAI010000039.1 GCA_903825325.1 Candidatus Shapirobacteria bacterium
ATTTTTTTAACTTGATGGATAAGCTTTAAAAAGAACCAGGGAAATGTTAACCAGAAGATTATTTGCCCTGTTGAGAAATTGGAGAGGCAATAGATTTTTAACCCAGGATAATTTTTAGTAATCTCGATATTTTTTTTAGTGGTAATTATTGGACAAAAGTATCCGAGTTTAGTGAGATTAAACGCTTGTTCTAGGACGACCTTGGTTGAGCCCCCACGATATAGCAAATTTGAGTGAAAAAATACAATGGTTTTCACTTGATAAAGCGGTAAATGAGGGTAATGAGTTGATTGTGTAAACGATGGCAAAATAAAATAAATTGGTTGTGAGTATACTTTTTAACCGTTGAATAATCTTCGTTAAATTGTTTTTGGTAATCGTTTTTCCCTTTTGATTGGGAATGAATGCGGAAGTTGGAAATGTATTGATGAAGAATAATCGGAGGATTTTTTTTGGCGATTTTAAGCCAGAAGTCATAATCCATAGTTAAATGAAGTGTTTCATTAAATGGTCCATGTTGGTTAAACAACTCTTTTTTGAAGAAAGTTGATGGTTGGGAAACGAAATTTAAAATTTGAAGAGAGGGGTAAGAATACAATTTAAGCCAAAAAATTTTATAAATAGTGATGGGCAATTGAATTAACTGATTATTTTCGTTGACAATGTGGCTATAGCCGGTGAGCCATTTTTTATTGGGGTTGATTTTGAGAGCTTTTTCGATTTGGGAAAATATACCAGGATCATAAAAGTCATCGGAATTAATGCTGGCAAAAAAGTCGCCAGTGGACATTTTAAATCCTTGATTGATGGCATCTGACTGACCTTTGTCTTTTTGACTTTGCCAGTTAAATTTTATGTGGAGATGATCTTTATATAACCTGGCGTATTTTTTGATGATGTCAATAGAATTGTCGGTAGAACCGCCGTCCATAATAAAATATTCGATGTCAAAATCCCCTGTTTGACTAAGAACACTGTTAATCGTTTGTTCTAAGAATTGACCTTGGTTGAAAGACGGAGTAATGATTGAGAATTTCACGTTAATCGATGATATCACGAAGAAAAATGTATAATTGGAGTGTGAAAATAAATAAATGGTCTGTTTTAGCTTTTGTGGGAGTGAGTTTTTGTTTATTAATGTCGGCTTCTGGCCAAATTGAGTCGATTGACGGGATGTCTTCGCTTAATATGGCGCGAAACATGATAGTTGGGGGAGACTGGAATGTATCAGCGCCTAAATATGGTATTGGCGGAGGAACTACTGATATAAATGCAGAAGGAAAATATTATTCAGCTGCGAGTAAAGGTTATGCGATTGCCATGTTGCCAGTGGTCTGGGAGGTTAATATGTTTTATCAGGCTAAACATTTTGTTCCCACTCAATATTTTCCATTGGACTCAGATTATTTGCTGACTTTTTGGGCATCTTTTGTTAATCCGATTTTAGGGATAATTTTATTTATAGTTTTGTATCAATTTTACTTGTTAGTGTCCGGAAATAAAAAGACAGCTTTAACGGTGGCGTTATTAACTTCATTAACGACCAATTTGTGGCCGTTGGCTAAGCACTCTTTTCCCAATTTGTTGGTGACTTTAGAATTAGTGATTATTCTGTGGATGACGACTTTGTGGTTTAAATCCAAAAAGTGGTGGGCACTACTAATTATTGGTATGGCGGTGGCAATTTTGGCAATTTCCTATAATTTGTCTTGGTTAGTGTTAATGCTAATTCCGGGATATTTATGCTTAGATTATTTTTGGCAAAGTAAAAGAATGAAATCTACTAAGTTGGTGGTTGTTAGTTTAGGTTTTTTCTTGTTTTTTGTTGTTTTTACTGCTTTTATGGTCAAGATGGGTGGAATAGTCTGGTTGAAGGAACTATTTAATGGCGAAGGCACAAAGAAGGACTTTTTTGAGGCTATCTGGGGCATGATATTAAGTCCGGGAAGAAGTTGGCTAGTATTTAGCCCTATTGCGATTCTGGCGGTGGTGGAAGCCTTCAGTAACTGGAAAAAAAGTGTCTGGTCGAGAGTATTTATATTGGGAACAATGTCAGTAGTTGGTTTTTATGCATTGTTTGATATTTGGTCAGGTGAGTTGAGCTTTGGTCCTAGATATTTAGCTCCATTAATACCTTTGGCCGGACTAGTGTTGGTGGAAAATTGGAAAAACATAAATAAAAAATGGTTGGTTGGTTTGGCTATATTTGGAGTTTATGTCCAACTGGTGGGGATAACGATCCCCTATGAAACTCAATATCAGGGGATGAGTTTGGGAAATTTTAATGAATCGACAATTGCTAATCGTCAAGACCAATTTGATTATTGGAAATTAGGCGAATTTTTACCGCAATACTCCCCTATTTATCGGTTAAAGAAAAATCTGGTGCATCGTTGGTTGATAATTCCCAGGTTGTATATGTCGTCACCAGATATGGTGTTTGCGGGTGGAGCCACATTGCCATTGGATGATAATTCGCGACTAATTGGTGATAGTGTGAGTATATTTACAAAGAAGGCGTTATCTTTTGGGATTAACCAGATTGACCTTGGTGATAGTATTCTAAATTCGAAAATTTTTGAGGTTTGTGTTGACAATGGTTGTTTTAAGAAAGGGAAGATTGAGGTTGGGGCCGATTCACTCGTAACGATTAATTTTATTGCTTCAAATAGTCGACATAGAATTACAAAATTATTATTGGGATCGAATAGTGTAGATATGGCCAGTAGTAAATTATTATTGGAAGATAGTTATTTTAATCCTATAATGGCAAAGTCAGATGATCGAAACGTGCTTTACCAAAGATATTACGATCTTAAGGCGGTGGCGAATATGACGGCTGACTTTTGGTGGGTTAGACAGAAGATATGGTTCTAATTAATTCTTTGTTAAAACGCTCAAGGCCAAAAAGAGTATTAAGTTTTTGATGAATTTCTTTTGGTAATCTAGTTTTTTGAAGAATAATTGTGTTGGTATTGGCAATAAGTTGATCAACTGAACTAAACAGATGGATTTTTCGGTCAAGTTTTAATAGTTCGATTATTTCGCTTAAGCCACCGCCGTTAAATAAAACGGGGACACAACCGGCCGAGATGGCTTCAATTGGGGTAATGCCAAAATGCTCGAATTTAATGGGATAACGGTTGGGATCGATACCAAATCCGGCGGCATGCCAATAAATTTTTGACTCTTGATATAACTGCTCGATTTCTCTTCGTGATTTATTGAAATGAAAATAGATGGGGTAATCTTGGGCATCATTTTTAAGCCGAGTGACAAATTCTTGACTGGATGCTTCAGAACTGAGTCCCCCGGCCAAGTGGAGTTCCCAATTCTTCAATCCCCGATCGCACATTTTTTTAAAGGCATATATCATAATTTCTTGCTTTTTACTGTGGCCCAGAGTAAAAAACCGACCCACTGAAACAATTTGATTCTTTTTTTTAACCTTTTGATCTAGGCTTAATAAATCAACCGGTGGGTAGAGAACTGTGGCTTCTCGCTGCCAATATTTTTTTACCCATTTTTGGGTATAAACCGAATTGGTCAGTATGGTTTGATATTTATTGATTCGGTCGATTTTGTTGTCGTAAAGACCGGCCCGAAGTTTGGTGTTTAATCGATTCTGAATTAAATGATAGAAAGGAATATTGGAGAAAATAGAATCAATTTCCGGTGGAGTGATGGATATTTCTTGCCAGATGGGATTTTCCACGGTTAAAAAGATAGTCGAGCTTTTTGGCCTTAGTTTAAAATTGAAAGTGATATGGTTGTGAAAATGATCAACGAAAATTTTAGTCTCAATCACATTGGTGTTTTGAAAACTATATTTAAAAGATTCAAGATTCAATTTGGAAAAATTTGATA
>CAIKAI010000040.1 GCA_903825325.1 Candidatus Shapirobacteria bacterium
CGATACTTCTGGCAAAATGAATCTGGGAATTACTTTTGTATTGGCAAAACAATACACTGACCACCTCTCCGAAAGTGTCAGATGGGGCAACAGCCATTTAATTGCCGAAGGCAAACTAATTAATCGACCCAAACACGGATATTACAAAGATAAAGACAAATATGCCCGACCAGACCCGATTAATTGGAAAATAATCCACCACGCTTGGCAACTTCGACTCCAAGGTCAAACCCTCAAGGATATCGCCAAATTCCTAAACGATAGTGGCTATCAAAAGGTAAAGAAAATTGACGATACTGGTAAAACGGTCTATCGACCTTTCAAGGCTGACGAAAAGAAAGCTTCAATAATGTTCCAAGACCCATTTTATGCTGGGTTACTAAAATATGGCGACGAATTAGTAGTTCTTCAAGAAATCTATGACTTTGTTCCAGTTGTAACGCCTCACGAATTTTATCAACTCAACCAACACAACAATCAATTACCAGACTGGCTAAGACAAAGGATTCGAATCAAGAATAGTCAAGTCAAGGCTGATTTAATGCGGGGAATGATTACTTGTAGTGGCTGTGGTCGCACCCGATCTGCTGGTATCACTACCAAGAAAACTAAAACTGGCACTGACGAATATCTATACCATAAATGCGAAACCAAAGGCTGTCCTCAACACAACAAATCGATCAATGCTGATCGTGTAATCGAATACGCCATCAATTTCTTACAGACCAATTCATTGCCACCCGATAAAGCTTACGACCAGTACATTATCAACTTTGAAACCAAAAGAAAAGACCAGTTGGAAATGCTAGAAAGTCAAAGAAAAGGGCTCCAAAATCAACTCACCCGTGCCACTGAAAAAATTAGCTTAATCAAAGATACTATCTACAAACTTCAAAACAACCCTGAATCAAAAAATTTATTGGACGAATATCAAAAAGACCTAAGCTCAACGATCACCGCCAAAGAATCACTTACGATTCAAGTCGAATCCATCAAAGATAATATTGAAGTTAATCATACTTTGCCAATGACCCGTGACGAATTCCTCGAAACAATCAAAAAACTACCTAACCTACTGACAAATGCCAAAACGCTATCACAGAAAGATGAAATTGTTAGGAAAGTATTCTCGAACTTCACAGTAGAAGGCGATAAAGTCTTGAATCATTCGCTAAATACCACTTACGCTTCATTCTTGGGAATGATATTTTGTAATACTGTGGGCTGCGAGAGACTCGAACTCTCGACCAATCGCTTAAGAGGCGATTGCTCTAACCAACTGAGCTAGCAGCCCGATTAACTACGAATTATATCGCAATTGTGCGCCAAAGGGGAGCCATATCTATCCAAAGACAGGTTCCACAAGCTGATATATTGTATCAAGGATTTGGTAATCACTTCCAAACCGGAAACATACAGAATATCTACATAGGATGCACTGAGTTCTAAAACGAATCCGATCACCTGATCTAAAATCAGGCATGAAGAAAATCAATAAAATTAAAGCATGGGAGCGGGATCAAATAGCAATTCTTCTGGCTTCGGGATCAAGTAAGCGGTTGATTAGTAGAAGGCTTGGTCGAAGTATGTCATCAATAATTGATGAGATAAATAGAAACAGTATCAAAGGTGAATACAAAGCCATTGAAGCTGAGGAGTTAAGTCAAAAGAGAAACAGTAAATCGAGAAGGACTAATCCACTCAAGAATCCTCAGGTCTACAGTTATGTCTATGACAAATTAAGATGTGGTTGGTCACCAGAACAAATAGCTGGAAGGTTGAAAAGAGATAATGATAATCAAACCATAATTTGTCATGAAACTATTTATCACTACGTTTACAGTGAAGCAGGCAAAGAGAAAAATCTACACGAGTACTTAGTTCGAAAACACCGGAAAAGAAGACCATGGTATGGGAGAAAACTCTACACCAGAGGAATACCATATCGAGTAAGTATTACCCAAAGACCAGAAGAAATTAATAATAGATCAATCTTTGGGCATTGGGAAACAGATGTGGTCGAGGGTAAAGCTCACTCGGGTGGGATTCAATCGATGTTGGAAAGAAAAACTAGATTCTATGATGGTAGACTGTTGACCAACATTGATTCTGAATATGGAGAGAAAGCTCAAAAAGAGATGCTAATTAAGTATCCAAAAGAAGCCAGACAAAGCTTAACTTTAGACAATGGTAGAGAGAATTTTAATCATCATAAATTAATTAGAGATTTAGGTATTAACACTTACTTTTGTGATCCACATTGTCCGTGGCAAAAAGGCTCAAATGAAAACCACAATGGCATTCTCAGGCGTTACATTCCTAAAAGAACTGACCTAACTAAAATCACCCAGTTTGAGTTAGATTCCATTCTCGAAGAGATTAACAACCGTCCAAGAAAATGCCTCGACTATGAAACACCTGCCGAGGCATTTAAAAAAGAGTTACAATGTTATCAATTAACTAGGTGATCGGATTCAACTTAGAATTCACCGATCTGGTATAATCTGACTATGCCTAATAAAACCGCCAAAGTTGATCCTGATAAATGTATTGGCTGTAACACCTGCCCACTTGTCGATCCGGATACATTTGAATTAGATAACGACACCTTTAAGGCGATCGTCAAAGCCACTGCTCCACCTGTCAATGAAAAAACTGAAACCGCTGTCGTCTCCTGTCCCACCGGAGCCATCAGTATTGTCGAAGAATAATCTATTCCAATTTTCCAGTATAGTGGTGTTACTTTTTGCCACAATTTTACTGTCTATATTAAGTTTTAGTCACAAAGTTTCCTCTCCAACAATTATCGTCAAAGCCACCGCCACCCCTGAGGTCAAGTTTTTTATTACTAGCTTTGAATCAACCTCAAGCCAAGCCAATTCCAGTCTTAAATCTATTTATGATATGTTTCAGGATAGTGTCACTTTCTCTCCCCATTTCTTTTTTGAAAAAGTAAGTAGCAGTGAACAACTTCTCCATCCAAAAAACTATCTAAAAACCAGCAATGGCTCAAGTTATGGTTCTCCTCACGGTCGCCAGGAAGCTAATCAAAATATTCGGGAAATTTGTGCCTTACAACAAACCACTAACCATCAAGAAATATGGTGGAAATTTGTTGACAACGTCAATAAAAACTGCACTCCCAACAATGCTGATATCTGTTGGGAAGACCAAGCCAAATCAGCCGGCCTTAACACCGTTAAAATAATTGATTGCTTTAATACTGACGCGGTCGCCATTATTGAAAACGAAATTACCGCCGCTAGAATTTTTAGCGTTTCCAGTTCACCGACAATTTTTATTAATGATATTATTTTCTCCAATGATCGCTTGAATCTAAACATCGATAACTTAAAAACTATCATTTGCGATTCTATGAATCAAAAAATAAAAGCCTGCCACTAATAGGTTAAAATACACCTATGTCCGCGCTCAAACTCAATTCTCATCAGTTAAGATCCAGCCGAGTAGGGGAGTCGTCAAAACTGCAAAAGAAAATCAATCGCAACTCTCTGGTTCTGGTTTTAGATAATGTATTAGACACTTACAACATTGGCTCATTTTTCCGCCTTGCCGACGCCATCGGCGCCCAAAAAATTTATTTATGCGGTCCGGTAGTTACTCCGCCAAATATTAAGATCCACCGCGCCAGTATTGGCACTTGGAAATGGGTACCTTGGGAACAATTTCAAAATACTGACGATTGTCTTAAACAATTAAAGTCCGAAGGTTATCAAATCATTGCCTGCGAACAGACAAAAAACAGCGTTGATTACTTAAAGGCCAAATATAAATTTCCTCTAGCCATCGTCGCTGGCTCAGAAAGTTTTGGGGTAGGGGAGTCGACCTTAAAATTATGTGACCAAGCAGTCGAAATTCCTATGTATGGAATCAACAAATCTCTCAACGTTTTGGTGGCAACTTCGGTCATTGTTTTTGACGCCATATCTAAACTAAAATCTACAAATAAATAGCCTATCTTTCCATATAATTTGCTTATTGTAAAGCTATTCCAATCTGCTAGAATGAAGAGCTAAATCAAATTCAATAATTTTGTAGATTGAAGATTGATAATTGAAGATTTATTATGTCCGATCAACAAAAATATACTGGTGAACAAATTGTCGTCCTTGAAGGTCTTGAACCGGTCCGTAAACGTCCCGCAATGTATATTGGTTCCACCGATTTCCGTGGTCTTCACCACTGTTTAACCGAAATTATTGATAATTCCATTGATGAAGCTCTGGCTGGCTTTGCCCATAACATCTGGATTATGGTTCATCCCGATGATTCTGTCACAGTAGCCGATGATGGCCGAGGTATTCCCATCGACATCATGCCTAAGTACAAAAAACCTGCTCTTGAAGTTATTATGACCACTCTACATTCCGGCGGTAAATTCGAAGGCACCGCCTACAAGGTCTCCGGCGGTCTCCACGGTGTTGGTGCCGCCTGCGTCAACGCTTTATCCAAACTTTACCAAGTCGAAGTTCGCCGAGAAAACAAAATTTATTTCATGGAATTTTCTCGAGGTTTAGTCAAAACCAAACTTACCGAAATACCCGAAACTAAAATTTCTCGTCTCAATCAAATCCTACCTTCAAATATCACTGGAACTACCACTACTTTCTATCCCGATCCGGAAATTTTTAAAGAAACTCTCGAGTTCGATCATAAAATTATCATTAAATCACTTAAAGATCGCGCCTATCTTACCTCCAAAATTTACTTTCACTTTTATGACGAACGTCAACACATCGAACGCCATTACTATTTTGAAGGTGGCATTTTGTCACTGCTTCGCGAATTAAACAAAGGTAAGACCGTGGTTCATGAACCTATTTATTTACATCGCGACGATGAGGGTGTGGGCATTGAAGTTGCCATTCAATACAACGACACTTTTGCCGAAAATACTCCTTCATACGTTAACATCATCAACACCCACGAAGGTGGCACCCATTTAAGTGGTTTCAAAACCGCTTTAACTAAATCAATCAAAGACTATGCCGAGCGCAAGGAAATGATTAAAGCCAAAGATGATACTATCACTGGTGATGATGTTCGTGAAGGCCTAACTGCCATTATTTCCCTTAAAATGGGTAGTAAAGATTTGCAGTTTGAGGGTCAAACCAAGGGCAAACTCGGCAACTCCGAAGTTCAACCAATTGTCGCCAAAATGGTCCGTGAAGAATTAGACATGTATTTTGAAGAACACCCCGACGTCGCTAAAGCTATTGTGGGCAAGTCAATTCTCGCCATCCAAATTCGTAAAGCCGCCCGTGCCGCCAAAGACGCCATCATGCGCAAAGGCGCTTTTGATTCGATGGGTCTTCCTGGTAAATTAGCCGACTGTCAAAGTAAACATCCTGAAGAATGCGAAATTTATATTGTTGAGGGAGATTCTGCCGGCGGCTCCGCCAAGCAGGGTAGAGACCGTAAATTTCAAGCCATTTTGCCACTCTGGGGTAAAGCTCTCAATACTGAAGGTATGCGTCTGGACAAAATCGTTGGTTCCGACAAATTAAAGGATCTGATAATTGCTCTTGGTAGTGGTATTGGCGAAACTTTTGACATTACCAAACTTCGTTATCATCGCATTATTCTCATGTCCGATGCTGACGTCGATGGTGCCCATATTGCCACTCTTCTTCTAACATTTATTTTCCGTCATTTACCCGGCATTATTGAGCAAGGCTATGTTTACGTGGCCATGCCGCCACTTTTCAAAATTAAACAAGGTAAAGAAGTTGGCTATGTTTACACTGAAGAAGAAAAAGAAGCTTATCTAAAGAAAATTGATATTTCCAAAGGTTTTGATATTCAACGCTACAAGGGTTTAGGCGAAATGAATCCGGAACAATTGTGGGAAACCACCATGAATCCGGAAACCCGTTTATTAAAAAAAGTTACTATCAATGATGCCGCCAAAGCCGATGAGGTTTTCCGTGTCTTAATGAGCGAAGATGTTCCCCCGCGTAAAAAATTCATTGTTACCCACGCCCATCTGGCGACGTTAGATATCTAAACTTTTATGCCTCTCAACACCGACAAAAACACCATGGTTGGCGACCCCAAAGCTTTTATTAACAATGAAGGCAAAATTTTAAACGTCGACATTGTTCCCGAGATGGAGAAGTCATATTTAGACTACGCCATGTCGGTCATCGTCCAGCGGGCCCTACCTGATGTTAGGGATGGTTTAAAACCTGTTCATCGCCGTATCGTTTACGCCATGGACAAAATGGGCTTAACCGCCACTGGCAAAAATGTCAAATCTGCCGCTGTTGTCGGCGATGTTATGAAGTCCTACCATCCCCACGGCGACATGTCTATCTACATGGCCATCGTTCGCATGGCTCAGGATTTTTCCCTTCGCTACCCCCTCGTTTTAGGTCAAGGAAATTTTGGTTCCATAGATGGTGACCCGCCCGCTGCCATGCGTTACACTGAGGTCAAAATGACCAAGTTGACCCTCGAAATGATCGCCGACATCGACAAAGATACGGTCGAAATGATGGATAACTACGACGCCAGCACCAAGGAACCTACTGTTTTGCCAGTCCGCATTCCTAATTTACTCTTAAATGGCGCCGATGGTATTGCCGTTGGTATGGCCACCCGGATCCCGCCCCATAATTTAAAAGAATTATGTCTTGCTCTGGAGCACATTTTGGAACATTCCAATTTGGAAAAAATTGATTCTCCAGTCGAATTGAACCCCATTATCAGCCATGCCCAAACTACTCAAGATATTGTTCTTAAGCCGGTTTCCGATTTAGGCAAAATTGATTTTAATTTTGAAACCACTGCCACCATCGACGAACTGGTTAAATTTGTTCAAGGACCCGACTTTCCCACCGCGGGCGAAATTTTTGGCAAAACTGGCATCATCGAGATGTACAACACTGGCCGTGGCAAATTTTCCATTCGGGGCAAAACCAATATCGAAGAAACCAAATCAGGTCGCATTCGTATCATCATTAGCGAATTACCATATCAAATCAACAAAGCTGATTTGGTCATGAAAATCGCTGACCTAGCCCGCGACAAAAAAATCATTGGTATTTCCGATCTTCGCGATGAATCTGACCGTCATGGTATCCGCGTCGTAGTCGAAATCAAAAAGAATGGCAAACCTAAATCAATTCTAAACAAACTTTATAAATACACCGCCCTTCAATCCTCATATTCCGCCAACATGTTGGCCTTAGTCAACGGAGTACCACAAACTCTTAACCTTCGCCAAATGTTACTGTTGTTTTTACGCCACCGCGAATTGGTAGTTCGCCGTCGCTCTCTCTATGATCTTAAAGGGGCTTATATGCGTGCCCACATTCTTGAAGGCTTAAAAAAAGCCCTCGATATTATCGATGAAGTTATTAAAACGATTCGAGCCTCCAAAAGTACTGATGACGCCAGGGAAAACTTAATTTCTAAATTTGGTTTCACCGACCTTCAAGCCAACGCCATTTTGGAAATGCAGCTTCGCCGTTTAGCAGCATTAGAGCGTCAAAAAATTGACGACGAATACAATGAAGTTTCCAAAATCATTGCTTATCTCACCGACATCATTACTAAACCCACTGCCATGATTAAGGTTCTCAAAGACGAAAACACCGAGATAATGGACAAATATAGTGATCCCCGTCGTACCAAAATTTATGTTCGAGGCTTGGAAGATTTCAGCGAAGAAGATTTGGTCCCCAACGAGCCCACCTTAGTCACCATTACCAAAACCGGTTATATCAAACGTGTTCCTAAAGAAACCTATCGCCTCCAAAAACGTGGTGGCGTCGGTGTTTCCGGCATGTCCACCAAATCCGAAGATGAAGTTGAAAACATGATGTTTGTTAATACCCACGATGATCTCTTATTTTTTACCAATAAAGGCCGGGTTTTCAAAACCAAGGTTTGGGATGTTCCCGAAACTTCTCGCCAATCCAAAGGTCAGGCTGTTATCAACCTTATTAACATTGTTCAAGGTGAGTCAGTTCAGGCGGTCTTGCCCATGAGTAAGGATAGTTCTGCTAAATATATTTTATTGGCCACCAAAAATGGGGTTATTAAAAAGTCATCTCTCGATAAATTCAAAAATATCCGTCAAACCGGGCTAACCGCCATCAAACTTGATCCTAAAGATGAACTCATTTGGGCCCGACACACTACCGGTAATGACCAAATCTTTTTAGTTACCCGCAATGGTAAATGTATTCGCTTCAATGAAGCTGATACTCGTCCCATGGGCCGGCACACTCGCGGCGTCCGTGGCATCACTCTTAAAGAAAATGACGAAATGGTTACCATGGACATTGTCCCCGAAACTCTAGTCGCCACCAAACAAGAGAAAACTGGCAATTTCTTCCGCCACCTCCTTGAAGTCACCGAAAATGGCGTCGGTAAACGGACCAATGTTTACCTTTTCCCTCTCCAAAAACGGGGTGGCATCGGGGTTAAAGTCGCCAATCTCACTTCTAAAACCGGCAAAATTGCGGCTGCCCAGGTTGTCTCCGAAAAGGCGGAACAAATTATTCTAGTTTCCAAAAAAGCCATCACCATTAACCTCCCCATTAAGAATATTCCCGCTCTCAATCGCAACACCAAGGGTGTCATCCTCATGAGATTCAAATCAACCGATGATAAGGTCAATGCCATGACTGTTATCGATCAATTACCCCCAGAGCTGCCCGGAAAATAATAATATAAGACTAAAGTCACTTACCTGAAAACAATGAGTTATAGGATACGTGTTATGGGACTAGACGATTTAGCAAAGAGATACACTATTTGCTAATTAGATTCATAATTTTACTTTAGGCCTATTATACGGCAAAATACTCAATAAACAGAGTAGGGGAGTCGTCGATATCAATTTTTACTCGTATAACCAAAACCACGCCCAACTATAGGACACATCTAATACACATTCTCTCTAATCTGGTTTTATCCTAATAAATACTCATATATTTTTGGGCTTTATGCTTTTGATTTTGGATTTTTTCTTGATAGGGGAGTCGATCACCGATTTCCTCTGGCAAATTTCTCGTGAACTTCTCTCAATCTGGCATCAGTGACATGGGTATAAATTTGCGTTGTCGCAATATTTTTATGGCCCAAAATTTCCTGCACCGATCTTAAGTCAGCGCCAGCTCGCAGCAAGTCAGTCGCCATTGAATGTCGCAAAGTATGAGGCGTCGCCATTACCGGTAACTTGGCCAACGTTACATAATGCTTAACTAGCCTTTGAATCGACCGAGCTGTTAGCCGGATCTCCTCATCCCCTTGAGTAATTTCTTTCTTACCTCCCGTCCGAATAAACAATGGCTTAAGCCTATCCATCCGAGATCGTAAATACCGGCCCACAAATTCAGCGGCTGATTTTGATATAAACACCACTCGTGATTTTCCACCTTTACCAATTACTCCAAACTCACGGGTTTTTAAATTAATTTGATCCCTATCTAAACTCACCAGCTCTGACACCCGTAACCCAGTGGAAAACAATAGTTCCAAAATGGCCTTATCTCGTAACCCATTGGTTGTCGACAATGTCGGTTGATTAAGCAATCGACCGATCTGGTCCTCATCCAAAAATTTCAACGAATGATCCTTGTTTTTGGGTACTTCTAGCTTTTCCGGTGCCAAACATTTTAAATCATTCTTTACGCACCATTTTAAAAATGATCTCAAAGCAATCACGTAATAACCCTGAGTCACCGATTTCATCGATTCACCAGCAGTTCCCGCCGACCTCGATAAAAATAAACGAAAGCTTCTCACTTCGTCGGCATTTATATCGTCCAACTCTGGAGGCCGACTTTTTGATTCCTGGAGGTAAACAATCAGCACATCTAAATAATGTTGGTAATTTCTTACCGTCAAACTTGAGCAATTCCGTTCAATTTCCAAGTACTCCAAAAATTTTCGTACTAAAGTCGATAAATCATCAGTCATATTTAATTCTATCAGTTCTAGGGGCTCTAGTGACGTCATAAGTATTTTTTCGCATACTTAAGGTATATTCAATCGATTACTCTTAAAGAAACAGCCCGGGGGGAGTCAAGAATCAAAATTTATGCCTAAGCCAGCAAAATTAGTGGCCAAACCAACAAAAGAGGATTTAGGTACTCAATTAAAGACAGATAAAAATCTATTTTCTTAAAACGAAAATAATTCGTAATTTTAAATTTTTAATAAATAATTGTTTTTTGCCCCTCCCCTGCACTCTCCGATATATAACGTCGTAAAAGATACATTGTGCGACATACTAATTTGACTACCCTGTCAGCAGAGGAGTATGAGTAAAACAATGATTCACAAACATCCCATCGGACAAGAAAAACAATAGGGACAACTAAACTGAAAAACGGTAATCTATCCCTCTTCTCTCCAACATGCCCCACTTTTTAAGTTCACTTTGATATATTGCCTGTCCTACGGTTTATCCACACAGACTATATCATTGTATATCACCTACCCTATAATATTATAGGATTTAATTCGTGAAAATTATAGGATATATCGTGAAAATCACCCCTACTCTCCCCTGTTTCCCCTATCACCAATTTTTTTTCCTGCCAATTCCGAATCTATTTAGCTTTAAATTCGCTTTAGGTGTGCCTAAATCTCGCTATATTAATTGTTTATTTTGGTTTTGGTTTTTGGGCTTTGGTCTTTCTTCTTCCCCTTTTCTCCCCTCTTTTCAAGCTAAAAAATACGTATTTAGCCTATCCTAACCCCATTTCGTAATTAGAAGCATAGCCAAGACTACACCGACAGCCACCCAGGCATGAGCTAAATAGGTTCGTCTAAACAAACGGTCCCTAATATCAGCCTGAATCAAACCCGACATAATATAAATTACCGCTACCAAATACACCGATCCTTTAAATATTCCTGTCGGCCAAAATGACAACACCATCGCCAATTGGGACATCATCACCGCTGGTAGGACTACGTAGGCTGATCGATTTTTATTTTTACCATCATCTGGCAACTCAATTGAAATTGCCCAAAATTGGTACATAAATAATAACCAGGAAATAACGAAAACCCATAATCCATTCCAATAAAATGTCAATCGAAATGAAAATAAACTGTCAAACATAAAAAATGACGACAGCAACAAGACAATTAAACTTACGGTGTAGGCTGCCCGATATAAGGGCACAGTCTTAAATCCAATTGCCACTAAGAACACATTTTCCACCAAAAATAACGTGTACAACACCACCCCAAAAAATAAACTCATCAACAATGTCGTCAACCAATCATAAGGTAAAAAAGCTCCAAATAATCCAAATCCAATAAAGAAAATAACTGGTAATAAAACTGACATTAACCTTGTCCACATATTTTCTTCAAACACAATTCCTAAACCAAACCAAAAGCAGAAAGTCACAAGCACCACTCCAGCCATTAGTCCAAAATACCTTGATTCATACGGCAAAGAAATAAACAAGAAAAAACCAATTGCGGAAAAAAGTGACGAAATAAAATATTTAAATCGCTTATTCATGGTAATCAAAACCGGCAAACACATTAACCACATCATCATTTTCCTCTAGAGTTTCGATCAAATTCATCACCTCATCTAGCTGTTCCACATTCGCCAATTCAATTGGAGTTTTTGCCCTCATTACCACCCCACTCTCTTCAATTTCCAAACCCATTTGTCTCACCTTTTCTTCAACATTCTTTAAGTTATTCGCCTCGGTAATAATTGTTTTATCATCAAAATCTTTGGCACCACCATCAATTAATTCCAATTCTTGTTCTTCAGTTAAATTTTTAACCACAATTTCCCCGACTCGGTCAAAACCATATCCTACACTTCCCTCCTCGCCCAAATTTCCCCCGGCGTTTTTAAAGATTAATCTAATTTCCCCTAATATTCTATTCTTATTGTCCGATTCCACTTCAACCATCATGGGTACTCCATGGGGACCAAAACCCTCAAACATGCCACTGATTAAACTGTCTTTCCTCGACTCAAATCTCTCCAAAAGTCGGTCAACATTTTCTTTGGGCATGTTTACTTCTCTTGCCTTATCAATGGCGTCTTTTAGCCCACTGCCGTTGCGTAGTGCCGTCATGATGTCTTTGGCTGCCTTAGTAAAGGCCACACTCCGCTTTTTGTCTTGAGCCCCTTTTCGATTTTTAATATTGGCCCATTTTGAATGTCCTGACATAATTAATTATTGTTCACAAAATTTATATAACTAGGGTAGTTTATCATCGAAGAATAATTATCGCCAAAATACAATTCAATTTCTCCCCGGTTTAAACTATTATCGTTATTTAACCCACACTGACTAAAATTTTGTTTTATCAATTTGCCAGTATTTGTCAAGATGGTTTCCGGACCAAAATTAATTTGGCAAACCTTAGTTTTATTCACATTATCATCAGTATCTACGCCCAAAATCGTTACCCCCGACCGTTCTAGAAAATTTGCCACAAAACTAGCCAAACCATTACTTTGGCCGCCATTATAAATCGACAGTCTGACATCCTCGCGCAAGATTCGGCCATCTGCAAAATCACGCGGTAAGATCTCATCCAACAGCTCTTTAGATCTAAATAAACTTGTGGCCACCGTTTCTTTTTTTATCATCAAGCTATCCTTCTCCCAAAAATATCGCCAATTATTTAACAGTCCAAAATTATCATCCCCTATTCGATCCGGACTAAATCCAAAATTGTAAAACAATATTTGATTTAACAACTGTGGATTTTTCTCTTGTTTTATCAGTTTTATTACATCCTCACTTCGATACCAACCCATCCCATTGGGAATCCACACTTCAACCTCCGGTTGAATTTGGAGTTCATTCACCATTCGGCGTTGCCATGAAACTGTCTTCAAAAGAATTCCTTTCTCATCCACCACTGCGATTCGTATGTCATCATCCCGCCAGTTATTTTTAAACCAAGCCCCTGCCGTTAACACTAAAATTAAAACCAAAATCAAAATGCTAATTTTAACCTTCATATTTCTCCAAAATATCTTTCAAATCAGCCGCTAACGGTGCTTCAAACACCAAACCTAAGATTTCCAACCGTTTAGCATGCAAAAACGGACGGGTTATCCCTCCCACCATCAAACCACCATAAAGTTTGTCTCCTAACAAAGGCCATCCTAAATAACTAAGGTGAACCCTTATTTGGTGAGTTCTACCGGTTTTCAGATCAACCTCCACCAAAGAATATTTTTTACCATCAATCACCAACTTTTTAATAACTTTAAATAAGGTTTTGGCATTTTTTCCATCTTCGTTGACTTTAAATCGGCCAAACGAGTACTTTGACCTGTCTATCGGCATATCTATTTCCCCACTGCTCGGCAAATCCCCCGACGCCATCGCCAAATAATATTTTCTCACCTGCCTTTTTTTAAATTGTGATTTCAAATTTTTCAAACTCTCTTCATTTTTAGCGGTTATGACAATTCCCGAAGTTCCTTTATCTAGTCGATGGGCAATCCCCTGTCGAGACAAACTATTTGGTCGATTTTTTATTAGCCAATCTTCTAACGCCCACTCTTTAGAATTTTCCTTAGTTGTCACTATCCCCGCCGGTTTATCGAGTACCAAAAGATCATCATCCTCATAAATTATCTTAATTTCTTCCATAAATATAAAACTACTCCTCCAAATATTAACCAATCGTTTAGATTATTATATATTCCCGTACCCGGTATTCGCCAATAATCCCCCACCGAGCCAAAAATTAACCTTTCACTAAAATTTAGTAAGCCCCCCAAAATAATCAGTAACAATCGCCAATCTCTCTCTTTATACCACCAATAGGCTAAAAACAGCAACAATAATCCACTTGCAATTGTCACCCCCGGAAACCAAATTCCCAAGCTGATTCCGTTATTCCTGATCACGGGCACAATTAATGCAGGTAGTCACCTCGGGCTTAATAGCCAATCGATCAGTGTCAATCATTTTACCGCATTTTTCACATATTCCATATTTTCCAATCTTAATTCTCGTCAATGCTTTCCTGAGCTGAACCAATTGTTTCTTAACAAACCCAACCTTGATTTCAGCATCAAAATGACCAATTTGTTCGTCTAAATCCGATTCCATTGAATTATTCTGATCTCGGTCAGCATCAGAAAATGGGTCACTTTTTTTTATCTCCTTTTGAGTTTTTTTCCACTTCATCATCTCCCCTTCTAAAAAGTTCTTGATCGGCGCCAGTAAGTTTTTAGGTATCGACACAGTATTTTTCTTATCCATATTTAAATCTAAATTTATAAAACCTTTCCAAGGATAAACAATCCGACGGCAAAAATCAAACTTAGAATAAATTCCAGTACTTCAATAATTAAACTTCCCTTCAAGTATAGGCCAACTCCCGCCATCAACCAAAATACTAAAAATCCCGTAAAAAAGAAACCAAAACCTTTTCGACCGCTTTTATACCACACCCACGACCGGTATTTGGTTACTGCCCAACTATTAACCAAAAAACCAACAATTATAATTACTAACTCTGCCACCACCATTCGATTAAAATGACTTTTAATTGACTCTTCTCCCAAAAAAAACATTATCATTACTAAAAATATTGGTGTAATATCTTCAAAAAATGCCCACAACTTCCATTCATTAACCTCACAATACCAAATAGTCTGTATAATCAAAAATGCCCCAGCTCCGATGTAATTGAACCCCGGGTTTTGAAAAATGTTTATCCAGTCCATCCAATTATCGTTCCATACTCCCCAATTAAGCAGCCCATATAGCAGTCTCCCACCCAAAAACATCGCCAACAAAGCCAACCAAGAGAAAGAAACCAATTCATCTTCTTTGTAATCTTCCCTTAAATTCCGCCAAGTAAGGTACAAAAATAAAATCATTCCCACAACAACCATAACCTATTTTACACTACGATTTGCTATACTAGCTTACTTCCTCAGCCGGAATGGCGGAATTGGTAGACGCGCACGACTCAAAATCGTGTGGTGGCAACATCATGGGGGTTCGATTCCCTCTCCCGGCACAAATTATCTTCGGCTAATTTTTTTGCGTATCAATTGCAAACATTTCTCCACTTGGTGCAATATAATATCCCGGCATCGCACAAACTAACCTAGTTGAAATCATGTCGACTCCATTTTGTGTTGCAGTTCTTGTTTCAATGGGAACACAGTAATTTATTTGATTTAATTTATCCGCCAATCTCACTCCACTTACTAACAAAGAAAATGACACTAAAGAATTGACCCAAGCGTCTTTTTGTTTCATAGCCGATTATCTCACTGTTACTATTTTTTCTCCACATCAAAAAAGCTTACTTGTTTACCATTAAAGTACAAGTTGAATTGACCGGTCGGGCCATTACGGTGCTTTTCAATCGAGCAAGTTACCATCTCGCGAATTTCTTCATCCTCCCGGTGTAAAAACATCACCACATCGGCATCTTGTTCAATACTTCCTGATTCCCGCAAATCCGACAATTTTGGCTTGCCTCCCCTGCTTTCCATTTGTCGATTCAACTGTGCCAAAGCCATTACTGGAACTTTAAGTTCCCTGGCTAAGTTTTTTAGACCCTGAGAGATTTCAGAAACTTCCTGCACCCGATTATCCCGCGACATTCCATGCATCAGTTGCAAATAGTCCACAATAATAAATTTAATTCCCTTATCTACCTGTAGACGCCTGGCTTTAGTTCTTAGTTCGGTCACCGTCAGTCCTGGCGTGTCATCTATATATAATGGAGCCTCAGCTAACACCCCCATTGCCTCTGAGTAAGCCGAAAAATCATCATCTGTCAACTGACCCGTCTTTAGCTTCCAAGCATCTATTAATCCCTGTCGCACTAACAGCCGATCCGCCAATTCTTCCTTACTCATTTCCAAAGAAAAAACGCAGGTTGGCAATTTCTTTTCTACCGATACATATCGGGCAATATTCAAACCAAAAGCCGTTTTTCCCACACCTGGCCGCGCCGCCAAAATAATTAAGTTGCTATCCTGCATCCCTGCCAACATTGAGTCGAGTTGTTTGAACCCGGTCGGTACCCCCCTTAATCCACTACCCATTTTTTGCAACTCATCCAATCGGTCAAAACTCGCCGTCAACACTTCTTTTAGCGAGGTTGGTACAGATTTTAAATGTTTCTGACTTAACGCAAAAATCTCCTGCTCGGCATAATCTAATAGTTCCGGTGAAGCAATTCCTTCATCAAATGACCTCTCCGATATTCGCCCCGCCGCCGAGATTAACTCTCTTTTCGCTGACAACGATTTAATAATTTGACCATAACTTTCCACATTTGCACTTGTCGGAACATCATTGGCCAGACGACTTAAAAATGCCTTACCTCCAATTCGCTTAATCACCTTCATTTCCTTAAGTTTTTCCGCCACAGTTACGATATCAATTGGTGACCGTAATTCATACAACTTCAACATCGCTTCAAACACCTTGGCATTGTTCAAATCGTAAAAATGTTCTGATCGCAAAAATTCCGACACTTGCAACAAAGCATCATTATCAATCAGTACCGATCCCAAGACACATTGCTCCGCTTCTAAAGAATGCGGTGGTAATTTCATTATGTCTGCCATTTTTTATTTTAGTACCACAATTTCCATTCCGTCTGGCAAATTATCTTTATCCACCTTCAGCGATTCTACTGCTTCCTGTCCTTCACAATCTGCCTCATCCAAAAACTTTTTTAACTCTTCACCACTTCCATCAACTGGAACAATATAATTTGCTCCCCACTTCTTAGCGGCCGCCGCAATGGACTTATAGCCATTGCCTACTTCAGCTAACAAAACATCAATTCCACTAATTTTGTCGGACCGTTTTTCATTAAGCTCTTCATCCAGTTTTCCCATTATGGCGACAATAACCCCGTCAATTAATATTGTATAAATTGTTTTTCCTTTTCCCCCACTAAAGCCGTTAACTTCCACCCCACCAATTTCATATTCTCCTGGTCCCATGATCGAAACTTTCTCGTCGACCATCCGCAATTCCTCATATTTTGCTTCAGTGTAAATAATGATCCGCGACTGATTTTTGGCTATTTTGACACTGTCTGGGTCAATCAACACCGATTCTTTCTTACCCTTTAACAAATATGT
This sequence comes from Candidatus Shapirobacteria bacterium, assembly GCA_903825325.1. Taxonomy (GTDB): domain Bacteria; phylum Patescibacteriota; class Microgenomatia; order UBA12405; family UBA12405; genus UBA2283. The sequence goes on from CAIKAI010000040.1 coordinate 17,114, forward strand.
CAAACCACCTAAGTTTTTTATTTCCATTCCCAATTTTAACATGATATCATCATCTACTCATCATGTTCAAAGAACTCATTCTCGCGATTGCTCTAGGTGCCCTTCTCGGTTTTGGAATCACCGGCGGTTATTTAGCTGTCAAAAAAAACCAATTGTCAACAACCCCCATTACGGCAGCATCACCTACGCCAGTCCTCCCTGGGTCTGGTACACCGGTACCCACATCATCCACTCCGGCTGATGCTAATTCTTCCCCTAATCAAATCCACCTCGATTCACCCGAAAATGAATCCATTATTAGCAGTTCTCAAATCACTATTAAAGGTACCACCAACCCAGGTAGTAGTGTTATTATTTCCACTCCAGTAGATACTTATTATGCTACTGCCGATAATTCCGGGAACTTTACTTCTAACGTTGAAATTGAAAATGGCATTAACCTTATTCAAGTTGATTCCATTGACCTTAATGATAATCAAGCCACTACTCAAATAAATATTACCTATTCAACGGCCAAATTCTAATATGCTCTGGTTAATTCTATTTTTAACATTGGCCCGTCCGATTTTTGCTCAAACTGATATGCCCAGTCCTACACCAACTATTAGCCCCAGTGCCAACGATGAAATCCAAAAACTCCGGGAGGTTGTTTCTCAAAAAGTTGCCGAAAAATTACGACAAATAACTAATCCTGCCTCAACTAAAAAGGCTTTTATTGGCAAAGTTATTCAGATCGATGCCAACAGCATGACCGTTGACAGTCAAGGCAATTCTCGAACTTTTTCCATTAATACTGACACGGTTTATATTGATATCAAAGGCAACAAGATTAAACTGACTAATATTAAAGTTGGTCAGGATATCCTCGTTATGGGTTCCAATAACTCCGACAACACCGGTTTTGCTGCCAAAAGAATTATTATCGTCGATGTTGCCACTATCTTTTATAAACGAACTGTTGTTGTGGGCAAAATTGTTGATGTCTCCCGCACCTCAGCTATTTTCAGTCTAATTCCCATAAAAAATAAAAACGACTTATTTCAAATCAAAACCGATGATAAATCAGTGATTTTTGATTCACACCACCAAAAATTAAAAGTCACCGATCTTAAATCTGGTCAAAAAATTATTGCCGTCCTCAAACCCGATCCTAAAATTTCTAAAACCTATAATGCCATTAACCTTATCGACCTCGACTATTCCCCTTCCCCGACACCCACTAAAAAACCGTAAATTTGACAACCTCTAATTTCTTGCTAAAATATCCTCAATGTATACTGCAATCGTGATCTCAAACCATCACCATACCTCCAAGTAATTGGCGGTAATTGCTGTATTCATCCACAAAGCACCCGCCAAGAAGAAGCGGGTCTTTTTATATCTGGTGGCAGTAGCTCAGTTGGTTAGAGCGCGTCCCTGTGGAGGATGAGGTCGAGGGTCCGAGTCCCTTCTGCTACCCCAAGTTAATATTTATTTAAAATTTGAAATTAGACATTAGAAATTTTGTTACTCATCATACCCATACCGTGGTCACCAACCGGCGGGGTGTTGTCTTGGCCTAAAAATTTAAAACATTAATAATATCAAACCCCCGTGCCAACGGGGGTTTTTGGTTGTTAACTCCAAATTATTAAAAAATTAAATTATAAAAATA
>CAIKAI010000041.1 GCA_903825325.1 Candidatus Shapirobacteria bacterium
AAATGGCGCTTTATTAATTATCGCTTTTGTTCCATATTATTATGCTCTAAACAATGAAGACGCTTCTGCTATCGTCCCACTTTATCAGTTGATTCCGATTTTTTCTTTCATCTTAGGCTACTTTATTCTAAAAGAAACAATAGGACTTACCCAGATATTTGCCGGTATTTTGATCATAATTGGTGCCGTTTTGATCTCCATCGACCTTAGCCAACCGAGGATCGCCGTAAAAGGTAAAGTCCTTTTCTTGATGACCCTTTCATCATTGCTGATTTCCATCCACTTTCTGGTGTTTAAAATGATAGCCGTAGAGCAAACCTTCTGGCGGACGGCATTTTGGGAGTATCTTGGGGCGGCAACGGTGTCTTTGTTCCTACTCGTATTTATTGGGAAATATAGGAGACAGTTTGTGCAAATCTTGAGAGAAAATTCAATATCAGTAATTACCGTTAATATTTTAAATGAGATTTTAAATATTGGAGGAAAGCTACTGGCAAATTATGCCAGTTTATTGGTTCCGTTAGTCATTGTTAATTTGGCAAATGGTCTGCAACCGATGTTTGTCTTTTTGATCGGTTTATTTATTACGTTAATTTTTCCATTCCTAGGCAAGGAGGAAATAACCAGAAAGTATATTATTCAGAGATTATTAGCAATTATCATCTTACTAGTGGGCACCTTCTTATTGATTTATTAAAGTTTACATAATAAAAATAATATGCAAAACAAAGACAAAGAGTTTCTGTTAAAAGCGATAGAAAAGGCTAAGGAATCCGTGGCGCAAGGCGGATTTCCAGCCGGAGCGGTTTTGGTGTTGAACGGTGAAATAATCAGTTCCGGTATTTGCCTGGGTGGAGCGCTAAACGACCCGACGAGTCATGGTGAACTGGTTTCCATAAGAGAGGCGTGCAAAAAGCTACAAACAACAAATATCTCAGGTGCGGTTTTATATTCCTCAATGCAACCTTGCTTGATGTGCTTTGGCGCCGCTATGTGGTCCGGAGTTTCCAAAATTGTGTTTGCTTGTTCAAAAGATAAAGTCTTGGCTGAATATTATGGTGGGCATTATCATGTCGTCGAAATTAACAAAGAGTTATTGCGACCGATTGAGATTTTGCAGATACCAGAGCTTGAAGATGTTTCATTGGAGATTGTCCGAAATTGGGAGAAGTCGCTATAAACTTTTAATTTTGCTATAATACTCATAAGAATATGGAACAGGAAATAAAAAATGAAATTTGTTCTTTTTGTCATCAGCCGATATTGTCGCAATATTATTTCTGTCCGAATTGCGGAACAAAAATAAATTCCGCACCGCTCTCCACCACCATTGGCACCCAAATCGGCATCTATGTGTTTAGCATTATTTTGCCTTTAATCTGTTTTATTTTTATTACTCGTTGGCAAGGTTTGAAGTATTTTAAGTCAAATGACCCAAAGGCCAAGCGAATAGGCGAAGTGGCTTTTATCATATTAATATTATCCACCATTATTTTCTTTTGGATGGCTTTTGTCTGGACGCAACAGGCCGTACAATCAACTTTGAACACACTAAACGCCGATATGGGTTCAATTAGTTTTTGATTCCAGGAATCTTTCCTTATCTTCTTTGAAGATGTAAGAGGAGATATGGAATATTGTATAAGTTATGAAAAAGGCGGATAGGAC
>CAIKAI010000042.1 GCA_903825325.1 Candidatus Shapirobacteria bacterium
ATATTGAAGAATTTATTTGGGTTAACCCGGAAGAAGTTGGCAGCTACATGCCGGCACTTTTTGATAAGGTAAAGAATTATTTACAGTCGAAGTCGTAGAGTTCTGCTTGAAAACCTGATAATTAGTTTTTAACCAATTCTTTAAACTTGGATACGAACCCATCAACATCTTCTTTGGTAGTATCAAACGAGGTTACAAATCTAACCTCATTAGTTTTTAGGTCCCAAACATAAAAAGGTGATACTTGTTGAAGCGGGGCAATTATTTCAGGTGGAAGGGTGACAAAAATATGGTTTGTTTGAACTGGTGTGGTTACTTTTACACCAGGAAGATCTTTGATTTGATTATAAAGATAAGTGCACATATTGTTGGCGTTTTGTGCATTTTTAAACCAGATCTTTTGTTCGAAATAGGGAATAAACTGGGCTGATAGATATCTCATTTTCGAATATAGTTGCATGCCTTGTTTTTGAAGAAGAGTAAAGCTATCATGAAAGTCGGGATTAAAGATAACTACTGCTTCGGCAAACATTAGTCCATTTTTTGTACCACCAAGCGAAGCAATATCTGGATTTGCAGCAGAAATAATTTCCTTAAGTGATAAATTAAGTGCGACTGCTGCGTTGTAAACTCGACAGAGATCCAAGTGTAATAATAAATTGTATTTTTGACAAAACTTCGAAATACTTTTTAGTTCATCAATGGTGTAAACGGTACCATATTCGGTCGATTGGGCAACTGAAAGCATTTTTGGTCGTGGAGCATGAGGTAAATTGTCCAACTCCTGCAAGATAATTCTCTCAGCTTCTTCAAGAATAATTTTACCGTTAACTACTGGAACTGGAATGAGCTTAACACCACCAACAATCTCTGGGGACCCACCTTCGTTGGTATTTAAGTGACTAGTTTGAGGCACCAACACTGATTCTGTTGATCTGAGACATTGTTTTAGGCTTAAGACATTGGCAGCGGTTCCAGTAAGAACAAAATTGATTTGGGCGGTATTACAACCCAATTCATTTTTGATTATTTCAGATGCTTGCTTGGTATATTCGTCGTTACCGTATGATCTAACATGTTCAACATTAATTTTGGATAGAAACTCAAAAATTTCCGGACTGACTGGACTATAGTTGTCGCTGGCAAAACTTTTCATGTCAATATTGTACCACTCAGTTCTGGCGTCAATGTAGGAGCATGTTAAATTTATGTTTAAAATAGTTTGCCAAGTTTCGTGAAATAATTTTGGGAGAATCTGATCTACGGTCGTAGAATTAGAACCTCATCTCCAACACTGACTTTACCACCAGATAAACGAAACCTGTTTGTCCTCGCAAACCCAGAGCTGCCCCTACAGCTTTAGATCTCACACCATTGTTTTCGGTTATCTCGGCTAAGTTTTTTGCCATGTCTACACACGGCAAATTTTCTCCCATTCCAAACAATACTGTCATTCTAGCCTTTCCGTTTTTTCTAAATCCGAAAAGTGTCCCTACTCGAAATTCTGTTAATCCTGGGATACCACTTATTCGCAAATTTTCTCCCATACTTCCTTCTGGAATATGCTCTATTCCTAATACTTCTGCCATTGCACCCATTTCTTCTTCCGACAGCATCGACCACTGTCTTGTATTTAGTACCTGGACACCAGTTGGTAAACCCAGCTTTTCCAGTGTCGGTTTATCTCTCACAGTGGATATTCTCATAGATCCTGAATGATTGTCGTCTTGCACCCCTGAACCAACAAAAAACAACAAACTATCCCGACCAACCGAAGTCTGATGACCAGCAGGATTAACACCCAAATATCAACACGTCCAATGCCTAGTTCATTTTCACTCATTGACGCGATTATATCATTTAAAATTATTTTTGATTTTTTTCCATGCCAAGAGATAATATAGCCATATTACTTTAGGTAATTTTTTTATGTTAAAGGTGCCTGATTCCCTAAGATTAGAGATATATTAGACTTTTTTCTAAAACTTTTTAAACATTCCGACTTCTTTGTCGTGGTAACCACGTTTTTGATACAGGCCATAGGCGGGATTGAATGTGGCAACGTTTAACCAAAGTGCGTTACAACCGGTTGTTTTAAAATAGTCCTCTAATTTAGTTAATAAACTTGTGCCAATCCCTTTTCCTCGATACTCTTGATCAACAAAAATTTCACTAATAACTCCGACTTTGGATGGGACAACTCCATATGAATCCTTTTTTGATGGGATATCGATTGACCCTGCAGAAAACCCGATGATTTTGTCATTATCAAAAGCAATAAATATCTTACCTTCGGCACTGTTAATTGCCTCAACAAGATCGTGAGTGAAAGCCTCACCATATTCTGGTGTTCTTCTGAAAATTTTTTCTGGATCGATGTCAACCAAGTAGTCTTGGAGTTTTTCGACCAGTGTTTTTAATTGAGGATAATCACTTTCTTGGTATTCACGAATGGTTATTTCCATAGGTGAGTGTAGCAAAAAGCTAATTACTATTGTGAAATATTTTAAATATTGGCGCACCAGCGCCACTCGAAGAGTGAAATAGTTAGAGGCCATTGAAATTTCCGAAAAGAATGGGTATTAGTTATTGACTTGACTTAGTTGATTTGTTATAAAGTACACAATCTAGTATTTAGTACTATATACTGTATCGTTTTATATATTTATATAAAGGTTGTAGTATGAAAAAGACAGTGGTTTTTTCCAGTGTATTTATCGCTTTTCTCCTTTTGGCTTCACCAGCGATGGCAGCATCGGCTGATGTGTCAAAAATTCAAACCTTTATCCAAAGTGTGATACAGGTGTTGGTTACTTTGGCTGGTTTAATCGCCGCCGGGTTTCTGGTTTGGGGAGGAATTGGATATATTACCAGTTCTGGTAATCCGGAAGCGTTAGATCGATCCAAAAAGACCATTCTTTACTCAATCATCGGATTGGCCATAGTATTGGGTGCTTTTGTTCTTTCTAATGTAGTCACACAATTAGCCACTGGCGCGTTTGGCAGTACCACTCAATAAGGCGGATACCATGTTAATCCGGAAGACCTTCACATTTGTGGGTGTTTTTTTAGCGATATCTTTTTTGGCCTCGAAAAGTGTTTTAGCAGTATCAACCACCAGCGAGATAACGACTTATACCAATAACACCCTGTCGATGATAACGGCAATTGCTGGAATTGCTTCCGTTTTTTTTCTAATTAAGGCTGGATATCAATATTTAACTTCAAGCGGCAATCCCCAATCATTAATTTCGGCCAAACAAACGATTCGGAGTGCCATGGTGGGACTGGTGATAGTGTTAGCCTCTGGGGTATTAATTTCACTGTTTAACAACGCCTTGTCGTCTGCGTCGACTAGTGCAACATCAAGTGTTGTTAATTTATCACCATTAAATTCAGTTAAACCAAGTGATGGATTAACTCAAGTTTTAATTGATGCGGTTTCGGCATTTATGCAAAATATTGTTGAAAGTGCCACTAAACCAATTGTTGATGGCATTTTGGGTTACCTAGCTACGACGCCAAGTTTATTATCAAACCAAGTAGTGGTTAATTTTTGGATGGTGTCATTGGGGATTGTCGATTCGTTGTTCGTGGTGGTGGCGGCATTATTGGGACTACAGGTAATGAGCGCGGACACTTTTGGATTCGAAGAAATTGAATTGAAACAAGTACTTCCACGTTTAGGATTGTTTTTCTTAGGAGCAAACGTATCGTTGTTTCTGGCTGATTATGTAATTGTGACGTGCAACGCTTTAGTATTGGCGGTTTTGAATTCAACTGGTGGCTTAAGCCATTCTTGGATAATCAACGCAATTAATATTGACGCGTTGGCGAGTGGAACCGCACCATTAATTACCTTAATATTCTTAATCATTTTCTTAATTGTGGCGATTGTACTGCTGTTTATGTACATCACCCGATTAATCTTTATATCTTTAGGTGCAGTTTTGTCACCATTTATATTTCTTTTGTGGACGATACCAAAATTTTCTGATTTCGCTGAAATAGCGGCTAAATCATACATAGTGGCAGTATTTATGGTTTTTGTTCATGTGGTGGTTATCCAGTTGGCGGCGTCATTTTTGGCTTTACCGGATCAATCAAACAACTCACTAATATCGATTGCGGTGGCAATTGGTTTATTTTTGACCTTACTTAAGGTACCAACTCTATTAACTCAAATGATGTTTTACACGTCAGGAAATGGGAAATTAAAAAGAATGGGTGGTCAGATTATTAATGTAATGACGGCCGACAATTCTTCGTCTGCTTCAAGGTCTTCAGCAAAAAATAAAGAACAAGTTAAAGTTTCACGAAGGGTGGTATCAGCATGAGAACAACTGTCATTCCGGCACAAATAACCACAATTGAGGATAAGATTGCCGGTAATTTAAATTTAACTCAGGTGTTTATTTTAATGATGCCGATATTCTTGACAACAGTTTTATTTGCTTTTGTGCCACCATTGATGAAGTTGACCTGGTTTAAGGGTATCTCGATTTTGGTGTCCTTGATAATATGCTTGATTTTATCTTTAAGAATTAAAGGTAGAGTGGTAATTGACTGGTTGTTCATTTTAATAAAGTTCAATTTACGACCAAAATATTATGTATTTAATAAAAACGAGGTTTATTTAAGGAATGTCGAAACTTCAATAACCAAAAAGAAAACCACCTCAATAAAAGTCGTCAAAGAGATTAAGAAAGCGGTGAATGAACTGGCCGAGGTTGAATCAGTTAAGTTTTCAAATATTATCAGTGACCGGAATACCAGTTTAAGTTTTAAGTTAAATGGACAAGGAGGTCTCCATGTGGCTGTTGAACAAATCAAAAAATAAAACAAGTAGTCGGCAACAAATTCAGATAAAAGAAGTAAAGGACGACATTTTAGTGTTACCAAACCAAGAATATCGGGTACTTTTAGAAACGTCATCGGTAAATTTTGAGCTTAAAAGTGAAGAGGAACAAGATGTCTTAATCGACGGATTTCAAAATTTTCTGAATTCACTCCCTTGCCAATTACAAATATTAGTACGAGTACGAGAAGTGGACATTGACCGTTATTTACAGGAGATCTCGTCTTCGAAAAAAACTGAAAAGGAAAAAGCATATC
>CAIKAI010000043.1 GCA_903825325.1 Candidatus Shapirobacteria bacterium
AAATATAATTATTAATTCCACTAAGAACTAAAACCAGCATAACAATATATATTGGAATCAAATTTGAAAAGTAATACTCCGACACCACCCTTTTTGATAAAAATTGAGCTCCACAAATCAATAAAAACCATAAGGCTATCAAAATTCCTTGTCCTACAGACATTTTTTTTAAAATAAGAGCTAATCCCCAAATTAACATCCATGACACCCCAAACCAATAAACGTTAGTCAACTCAACCCCTGTCAAAATTCGATCTTCAGTTTCTTTACTGACGGCGTCAACTACTTTTAACAATTTTATTTTCCCTGTGGGTGCGCCAATATCTCGTTGAGTTGATGCCACCATGCTTTTAACTTGCGAAAAGTTGTGTTTAATTTCAAACAATAAATAAGGTGAAATCGAAATCATAAATACTGCTGTTGCCAGTAACACAACTTTGTAATTAGTAGCCGACCATAAAGTCGTTATTTTATTATTACCGATAAAAAAGGCAATAATTGGCAATGGTAAAATTGGAATTAAAGCAATATGTAGTTGCCAAGTAAAACCTACCAAAAAACCATATAATATTAGCCATTTCAAATTTCCTTTTAATAACTCTAAGATCACTTCAAAAAACCAAACACTCCAAATTAATGTTGGTAGAGTAGGCACCGACCAACGATCATATTTGGCCACACCAAAAGAAACTGCATAAATAAATGCAGCCATTAGTCCTGCCCTTCTTCCGAAATGTCGATTTACCACCCAAAAAATACTCCAAATATTAATCAAGCCAATAATTGTCAATGGCACCATCGCCGACAGGGGATTCATTTTAAATATCCAATAAAAAAAAGCCATCAAATAATAGTAAAAACTTCCAATAAAAACGCCGTCAACAGATGTCAGTTGACCCACCAATCTTTGATGATGATTAATTAAAATGTCCTTGGCTATCCACGAATACAAATCTTGGTCATGAGCAAATGAAAAACCTAACTTAAAATTATAAAGGCGAAACAGCAAGCCCAAAATCATAACTACTCCCCAAAAAACCCAGCTTTTGGTAATTTTGACTTTCATAAAACGATAATACCACGTATAATCTGATAATGATTTCCGTCAGCATTGTCATACCCTGTTATAACGAAGAAAACAATCTCAAAAGGGGAGTCCTCAACGAAGTCGATAGTTTTCTTAGAAATCAAGAATACCCTTACGAAGTTATCATTTGCAATGATAAATCAACCGATAATAGTCTTAGGTTAGCCAAAGAATTCGCCAAAAATCACCATCATTTTCATGTTTACGATTTTCCCAAAGGCGGAAAGCCTGGGGCAATTTGGAATGGTATCCAAAAATCTCAATATTCAGTGATCCTATTTACCGACATGGATCAGTCGACACCATTAAAAGAAATTACCAAACTATTACCTTATTATCAGTCTGAGAACAATTTTGATATTGTTATTGGCTCCCGAGGGCAAGAAAGAAAAGGTAATTCCCTACTCCGCCAATTTGGTTCACAATTATTTTCCACTATCCGTAATTTTCTACTTCATACCCATATTTCTGACACTCAATGTGGTTTCAAATCCTTAAAGAAGGAAGTTGCCCTTAAGCTATTTCCCCAGTTAGCCGCTATTAAAAACGCCCATTCAAGTTCCGGCTGGCGAGTTACCGCTTTTGATGTCGAATTATTATTTATGGCAAATAAATATGGTTATAAAATTAAGGAAGTTCCTGTTGACTGGCAAAATGAAGATACTAGCGATACCAAAGGCGATGCGAATTCTCGTTATTTTAAAGAATCTCAACAAATGGCCAAAGAAGTTTGGCGAATCTTTCTGAATAACCTACAAGGCCACTATGAATCAACTCAAAATTAAATCATTCTTACCCCTACTAGTTCTTATTATTGTTTTTTTATTCCTAAGATTTCAAAACATCCAATCTATCCCAGTTTTCGGCGACGAAGCCATATATTTGCGTTGGTCTCAACTAATAAAAAATGTTGAAACCCTCCGTTTTGTCCCTGTCTCCGACGGTAAAGAACCATTATTTATGTGGATTACCGCGGCTGTGATGAAATTTGTCAAAGATCCGCTTCTTGCTGGACGTGCAGTTTCTATATTTTCTGGTGTTGGAGTTCTATTTTCTATTTATGTTCTATCCCTTCTTTTTATAAATCCAACTGTAGCAATAATTGCCTCGTCAATTTATATATTATCGCCGTTTGCTTTCTTTTTTGATCGTCTTGCTTTAGCCGATACTCTCCTGTCATTCTTTGGCTTAACTTCAGTCATTCTGGCAATTGCTTTGGCAAAATATCCCCGTCTCGACTTATCATTGTTGCTTGGTTTTTCATTAGGTCTAGCTTGGTTGACTAAATCTCCCGCCATTTATTTTATTGTACTTATTTTTATTACTTATATACTGGTAAATTACAAAAACAAAAAAATATCTAACATTTACTATCCGGCTATATCTGCCCTCTTGGGTTTTGTGATTTACAACATTCTTCGTCTTGGCCCACAATTTCAACAAATTGCCCTTCGTAATCAAGATTATGTTTGGTCATTATCCGAACTGATTAAGCATCCACTTGACCCCCTTATCCCTCACCTCAAAGACGTTGTTAATCTATATAGCCAACTAATTTCTTGGCCAATTATTACTTTTTGCCTCATTGGTTGGATTATCAAACCTCGTAAAAAAAATCAAAATCAAAATTATCTGATTCTATTACTTTGGTGGATTCTACCATTAATTGCCAGCGCCGGTATCGCAAAAGTATTTACCGCCCGCTATATTTTATTCACTCTACCTCCACTAATTATCTTATTAGCAGTCGGCGCTGAATCATTAATTACTCGATACAAAATTAGTATTATAGTTTTTTTAATTTGCCTTATTCCCAACATGGTTGGGATTTATCAGATTTCCACCAACCCATATAATTATGTTCTACCTTCAACTGAGTCTGGTTACATCTCTGGGTGGACTTCTGGTTGGGGAATTAAATCTGCCGCCCAATATCTCATTGAAAGGTCTCGTTTTGCCAACATTATTGTAGGCACCGAAGGTTATTTTGGGACTCTTCCCGATGGTCTACAAATCTACACCGACAGTTTGCCCAGACTTACTGTTTTTGGAGTTGGTCTAGATATCACCGACATTCCCGCAAAATTAATTGATGCCCGCCAACACGGCGACGAGGTCTACCTACTCTTTAATCAGTCTCGAATCAAACTTACTCCTACCGCCCAAGACCAGGTAGACTTAGTTCTTGGTTATGATAAGCCAAGCCATGATAAACTTTTACTCTTAAGATTAAAATAATGCTAAACCACTGGACCAAAACTCTAATTTTTACTCTTCTTTTAATATTACCTGCCGTATTTTTTTTATTTTCTAGAGGCCAATATTGGAACATGCACGACGATATGCAACTTATCCGTCAACTTCAGATGGAAAAATGTCTTTTCGATGGCCAAATTCCTTGTCGTTGGGTACCGGATTTAGGTTATGGCTATGGCTATCCTCTTTTTAATTTTTATCCACCTCTTCCCTATTTTGTAGGCCAAGGTTTTCGACTTCTTGGTTTTAGCTTTATTGGTACAATCAAGATAACCGCGATTCTTCAATTTCTTTTTTCTTCAGTTGGCATATATCTACTAGCAGCGTCACTTTTTGGACCTGTAGGAGGCTTGCTATCAGCAGTATTTTATGCTTACGCTCCTTATCACGCCGTCAATATATATATACGTGGTGCCATGAATGAAGCTTGGGCTGCTGTTTTTTTCCCATATATTTTCTATTTCGCCCGAGAAATTATCCAAAGTCCTAAACCTAATAAAATGATTGGTCTCAGTCTCGCATTTGCCGGATTGATGTTATCTCACAATCCGATGGTATTAATTTTTACCCCATTCTTACTTATCTGGTGCCTGTTTTGGATGTATCAAAAATTTCATCTTGAATTCAAAAAATATATTAGTGTCATAGTACCTTTAGCAATCTCCGCCGGATTTGCAATTGGACTTTCCGCCTTTTTTACACTTCCTGCTATATTCGAAACTAAATATGTCCAAATTAATTCGATGTTTAGTAATTATTACACTTACGCCATTCACTTTGTCTCGCTTCACCAACTATTTTTCAGTAACTTCTGGGGGGACGGTCCATCAGTCTGGGGACCAAATGATGGACTTTCTTTTTCCGTTGGGTTATTTCATTGGATGGTTCCCGTTATTCTCTGTATATATCTTATCTGGAAAATTTTTAAACAACAAAAATTTTCTATATTTGACCAAACAATTATTCTATTATCATTTATGGGTCTTGGATCCATTTTTATGGCCCATGAACATTCGACCTTTATTTGGAAACTTATCCCTGAAATTCAAAAAATACAGTTCCCTTGGCGTTTTCTCAATCTAACAACTTTTTTTACTTCTCTGACAGTTGGCTCGGTGGCGATTATTTTAAAAAACAAATATACCAATTTATTATGTTTTCTATTGTCTGGATTAGTCGTTCTTGCTAATTTACCTCACTTTTATCCAGTTACTTATGGTCCAATCACCGATTCTCAAAAATTCTCTGGTGTTGCTTGGACCAACCAAGTCACTGGAGGAATTTACGATTATCTTCCCAATACAGCTTCAACCGCACCCAAGTCTCCGGCACCACTATTTGTTGATCAAATCATTCCCTCCACCAGCACATATTCTATTTCCGGAGCTAAAAAGGGGACTGATTGGCTGTTTATGAATTTAACTTTAAACCAAAATTCGACCGTCTATTTTTCACAATTAGGTTTTCCTAATTTTGTAGCCAATATTAACGGACAAAATATAACTCCTCAAATTGAACCAGTGCTAGGTCGACTCAGTCTCAAGCTCCACTCCGGTCAAAACCAGATCTATCTAAAACTACACGATACCCCCATCCGTTCCATCAGTAATATTGTCTCAATATTATCATTGATTTTATTAATTCTCCTGCCCAAAATATGGAAGACTTTGACATTGAAGCCATAAAAACTAAAACCACAATCAGTGTTGTATTTTTATCACTTCGCAACATCGGTATACAGGCCATTTCTACCATCGGTTTCTTTTTGCTAACCTTACTCCTTGGTACCGGCGAAGTTGGTTTATTCGCCATTGTCTCCGAGTCTGTCAGCATTCTTGGATATTTTTCCGATATAGGATTAGCCTCGGCTTTGATACAACAAAAGGACCCAATTACTCGTTCCGAGATGCAAACGACCTTTGTTATTCAACAACTTTTGGTTTTAATTGCCCTAATAATCGTGGCTATTATTTACCCCAAAATTGCGCAAAGCAAATCTTACGGACCCCAGGAAATGTGGATTCTCATTTCCCTCTGTTTCTCTTTTGTCTGTGCTTCGCTTAAAACTATTCCTTCTATTCAACTCGAGCGGCAATTAAATTTTCGGCTACTTTCCACCATCGATATTATTGAAAATACTCTTTTTTATGTTGTCGCCGTCATCTTCGCTTTTTTTAAATTTGGAGTATATTCTTATGCAATATCCACCATCGTTCGTAGTTTAGTTGGACTGATAGTCATTTACAAAATTAGTCCCTGGCCAATTGGTTTTTCGTTTTCACTCGACTCTGCCAAAAAACTTTTTAGGTATGGTATACCATTTCAAATTAACTCGCTTATTGCTATGGCCAAAGATCGTTTCTCCAACTTACTAGTAGCCGGAATTATTGGCCGTGATTCTTTTGGAATTCTAGCTTGGGCTCAAAAAGGACCTCGCGTCCCCCTTAGTTTTATGGACGCCATAATGCGCGTCACCTTTCCCACATTTGCCCGAATACAAGAACAAAAGGAATTTTTAAAACGTTCCATCGAAAAAAGCATTTACTACATCTCATTTTTTATTTTCCCTGCATTAGCTGGAATTTCCATGGTCGCCCCTGATATCATCAACATTATTCCCAAATACGGTAAGTGGCTCCCGGCGATTATCCCTCTATATTTTTATGCCTTAAACGCCGCCATCGCCGCAGTTACCACCCCATTAACAAACGCCTTTAATGCCGTCGGTAAAATTACTCTAACAACCAAACTAATGATTATGTGGACAGTCTTAACCTGGATTTTTTATCCGTTTTTAAGTTATCGTTATGGTTATATCGGTACTGCCGTCGCCACCCTTATCGTCGGTTCAAGCTCGTTTGTAGTTTGGTATTTAGCTCGGAAAGTTCTTGATGTCGAAGTTATCAAAACCATTCTCCACCCCACTATCGCTTCACTAGCCATCGTTTTTAGTCTTTTATCAATAAATTTACTTCATCTTAACTTACTAATTACAATTATCACAAAAATCATTTTAGGAGCCGCTATCTATATTATTTACAGCTACATTTTTAGTAAAAAGGAAATCGACTGGTTTCTAGTTCAAATCAAATGTCTCGTCAACAAAAAATCATCTTAATCATATCTTTGTTTTTAGGCACAATAGTCCAGATAATCCCGGTTATCCGCAGCGGATTAACCTATCAGTATGGCATTGGCTTTTGGGGTCCAAACGGTCATGAT